>JAFPYE010000065.1 GCA_017412325.1 Kiritimatiellia bacterium
AGGACCGCCATCTGCCGCGCATCGGCGACGCGCGCAATCAAGTCGAGCACGTCGCGCTGCGTCGTGACGTCCAGCGCGGTCGTCGGCTCGTCGGCGATCAGCAAGTCGGGTTCGGCGGCAAGCGCCATCGCGATCATCACGCGCTGCTGCTGCCCGCCCGACAGCTCGCACGGATACTTGTGCGCGGCGGCGGCGGGGAGGCCGACGGATTCGAGGAGCCCTGGCACGTCCGGATCCGTGCCGCTTTCCGCAATCTGCCGCCCCACCTTCATCACGGGGTTGAGCGACTGCATCGGGTTCTGGAAGATGTAGGCGAGACGCGGCGTGCCGGCGATCGTGCCGGAAATCTCGGCGCGGTCGACGAGCCCGCCGAGCGTGAGCGCGGTCAGCGACTTGCCGCAGCCCGATTCGCCGACGAGCGCGACGCGCCCGTTTTCGGGGATCTCGAACGACACGTCGCGCACGGGAACCGAGCGCTGTCCGCCGCCGAGGTTGAACGCCACGCGCAAATGCTGGACCGACAGGAGCATCTTATTTCCCGCGCCTCATGACGAGCTTGGAGACGGCCGCATACGCGCCGACGAGGACGAGCGCGCCGAGGACGACCCACGGCAGGTTCGCGGCCGCGGCGGACTTGCCGCGCGTGACGAGCTCCAGGTAGGTGATGTCGCCCGCCGTCCGGCCGAGGCCGAAGCCGACGAGCGCGAGGATCGCCGTCCAGATGCCCGCGCCGAGCCCGGTGAAGAGCGTAAAGGCGCCGAGCTTCATGCGCGCGATGCCGGCGGGAATGGAAATCAGCTGGCGGATGACGGGCACGAGGCGGCAGACGAACGTCGTGGCCGCGCCGTAGTCGTTGAAGACCTCGCACGCGCGCGCCAGCGGCTCGGGCTTGACGAAGAACCACTTGCCGTAGCGTTCGAGGAAGGGCCGCCCGACTCCGAGCGCGAGGAAGTAGTTGACGTAGGCGCCCGCGAGCGAGCCGAGGACGCCGACCGCAATCGCGAGCGCGAGCGCGACCGGCGGCGCGCCCGTCAGCTCCCCGCGCGCGGCGAGGAACCCGGCGGGGATCATCACGACTTCGCTCGGGAAGGGGATGAAGCTCGACTCCACCGCCATGAAGACGAAGATGAAGACGAGCCCCCACGTGGGCGCGAGCGCGGCGATCTGGTCGAGGGAGGCGGCGAGCGTTTCGATCATGGCAGGAGTCCTTGCCGGATGCGCACCTTGACGCGGTTGCCCGTCGTGGGCACGAGCGAGAAGGCCGCTTTCCGCTTGAGCGTGAGCGGGACGGGGTGTTCGGCGAGCCAGCGGCCGCGGAAGTTCGCCTGCGCGGCGGCGCCGCCGTGCGTGAAGCGCGGCTCGCCGTCCACGAGGTCGAGGGTGAAGCCGCCGGCGTAGACGGGGAACGTGACGGGGCGCGGGCAGGCGTCGAGGTCGGCGAAGACCTCGGCGAACTGATCCCGCAATGCGTCGCACGTCAGCGTCATCTCGCGGCGGGCGGCGTTAGGCGTTCGGCCAGAGTTCGTGCGCCATCTCGCGCAGCTTGTACTTCTGGATCTTCTGCGACGCGGTCATCGGGAAGATGTCGAGCGTGTGGACGTACTTCGGGATCTTGAACCACGAGATGCGGTCCTTGCAGAATTCCTGCACCGACTCGGTCGTGATCGTCGCGCCCTCGTAGGGGATGATGAAGGCGGCGGGCTGCTCGCCGTATTTCTTCGAGGGGCAGCCGACGACGGCGACGTCCTTGACGCCCGGCATCGTGCCGAGGAAGTCCTCGACCTCCTTGGGGGAGATGTTCTCGCCGCCGCGGATGATGAGGTCCTTGAGGCGGCCCGTGATGTAGTAGTAGCCCTGCTCGTCCATGCGGCCGATGTCGCCGGAGTGGAGCCAGCCGTTCGCGTCGATGCACTTGGCCGTCTGCTCGGGCATCTTGTAGTAGCCCTTCATGTTGCCGTAGCCGCGGCAGCAGATCTCGCCGTCCTGGCCGAGCGGCGCGAGGTCGCCCGTCTCGGGGTCGATGATGGCGACTTCCACGCCCGGGAGCGCCTGGCCGATCGTGTTGCACTTGCGCTCGATGGACGGCTCGA
>JAFPYE010000066.1 GCA_017412325.1 Kiritimatiellia bacterium
CCAACGCCGCCGCCAGCGACGCGCACGGCGTGGCCGCGAAGCCCGCCGCGCGCATCTTCGCCGCCAGCAGATCGGGCGCGAGCGCGCGCGGATTCGACGTCGGCACGGCCAGCGCCTCCGACACGAACGGCGCGAGGATGCGCAGCGTCTCGTCGATGTCCTTGTCGCCGCAGAAGCCCGCAATCAGCCGGAACTTCGCCGCCGCGCCGTAGTCTTCTTCAATCGCCGCCGCGAGCGCGCGCGCCGCCGGCGGATTGTGCGCGCCGTCGATCAGGTAGCGTCCGACGCGCTGGAACCGCCCCGGCCACACAACGTGCGCAAAGCCCGCCCGGGCTTTCTCGAGGTCCTGCGCCCCCAGCAGGATCTTCAGCGCGGCGAGCGCCGTCACCGCGTTTTCGCGGTTGAACGCGCCGGCGAGCGAAAGGTCGCGCGGCACTTCCGCCGCGTCCGCCCAATCGGGCGCGTAATGGAACGGCGCACCGACTTCCCGCGCGCGCGCTTCGACGACGCGGCGCACCGCATCCACGTTGCGTCCCAGGACGATCGGCACGCCCGGCTTAATGATGCCCGCCTTCTCCGCCGCAATCTTTTCGAGCGTGTCGCCCAGCCAGTCGCAATGGTCGAGCCCGATGCGCGTGATGACGGTCAGGCGCGGATTCACGATATTGGTCGCGTCCAGCCGCCCGCCCAAGCCCGTCTCGAACACGTTGAAGTCGGCGTCGGCGTCGGCAAAAGCCAGGAACGCCACCGCCGTCAGCGCCTCGAAAAACGTGACTTCCCGTGGGGACAGGCCCCGATTGTCGGGGGTCTGTCCCCAGCGGGAGAGCGCATTTTGGACGATTTTCGAATATTTCTCCAACTTATCGTCCGAGGCGGGACGGCCGTCCAAGAAGAAGCGCTCGTTCAGCTGCACGAGGTGTGGCGAGGTGTAGCGCGCGACGCGGTGGCCCGCCGCCCGGAGGCACGCGTCGAGGATGGCGGCAGTCGCGCCCTTCCCGTTGGTGCCCGCGATGTGGAGGACGCCGCGCAGTTTTGCGTGCGGATCGCCGAGCGCGGCGGAAAGGCCGCGGATGGCGTCGAGCCCCGGTTTCATGCCGAAGCGTCGCCGCGCGGCCAGCTCGTCGAGGAAGTTCATCGTCCGAGGAGCACGACGGCAATGGCGCTCGCCGCGTAGCCGACGAGAATCAGCCACAGGACCTTGTCGGTGAGGAGCACCTTTTCGGGCCGGCCGACGTCGCCCTTGTGGTAGGCGAGCGCGAGATAGCGCGCGATGCCGAGCGCGACGAAGACGGTCGTGACCCACAGGCACGGGAAGCGCTCGCCCATCTTGGACGTCAGCGTGTAGGCGAGGTATTCCGCCACTGACGCGAAAGCGGCCAGCGCGATGAGCCACGCGAGGAGGTGCGGATGGTAGCGGCGCAGCACCGCGCGCGACTCGATGGCGAGGCCGCGCTCGTGGCGGCGCTTGCAGAACGCGAGGAACATCGACAGCGTGAAGGTGCACACGAGCAGCCACGGCGAAATGTACGCGTCGATGATGGCCGCGCCCGCGACGGCGCGCAGCACGAAGCCCGCCGCGAGCGTCGCCACGTCCACGTAGGGCACGCGCTTCAGGAAGCCGGTGTAGAGGCACTGCATCACCGTGTAGGCGAGGACAGAGCCGAAGGCAATGGTGCGCGACGGGAGGAACATGATGACGAGCGCGGGGTAGGCGAAGCCAACCGCGAAGAGGACGAGCGCGACGCGGACGGCGACGATGCGGTCGATCAGCCCCGCCGCGATCGGGCGGTGGCGCTTCATCGGATGGCGGCGGTCGGCCGCGTAGTCGGCGACGTCGTTCAGGAGGTAGAAAGCCGAGGAGATGAACGAAAACGCGCCCGCCATCGCGAACGCCATCAGGAACGACGTCCAGCCGCGCGCGAGCGTCTTCTGGCTCGCGTCCGCCACCGAGAAGAACCACGCCATCATCACGACGCCGTTCTTCGTCCACTGGTTGGCGCGGATCGCCCACGCCCAGAGCCTCAGCGCACGCCTCACGGCTTGAGCGTCCTCCAGCGGATCAGCCCCCACAGGAGCGAATGGTCGGTGTAGAGCGGCGTGGATTCGTTCTCGTAGAACGTCCAGAACTTCGCCCAGTTGCGGTCGATTTGCGGCATCCAGCGGACCGGCAGCGGCGCGAGGAAGCGCCCGCGCGTCACCTGTCCCGCCTTGTCCGTCTCCGATTCCCACAGCGGCCAGAGGCGGAAGTGGCGGCGGCCCGACGCCCAGAACGGGAAGACGCGCGTCTCGTCCTCATAGAGCTCGACGAGCTTCCAGCCGAAGCGCGTGACGGACCCGGCCTCGTCGCCCTTGTCGTAGGTGCGCCAGTCGACGCGCTCGTAGAGCGGCCAGACGGAGATTCGGCTCCGGCGGGCGTTGGACTCCCATTCGAAGAAAGGCCACGGGCAGCGCAGGCGCATCTCGGGCGCGGAGTTTCCCTTCTCGGCCCACGACTTGGAATACGTCGTGGTCCACGAGAAGAACGGCGGCAGGTAGAGGTCCTGCTCCTCGCGCGCGCGGCGAATCCGCCCGTAGAGCGGCCAGACCATCCACGAATACCCTTCGCCCGCCGTGTCGCGGTCGGCGCGGTAGTCCGCCCACGTGACGAGCGGCCAGAGCGCATACTGGTGGTCGCTCTCGCGCTGGTAGTTTATCCCGTAGAACGGCCAGAAGCTCCAGGCGCCGTCGTCGCGCCAGCTGACAAACGGAAACAGGACGGCGTTCGTCTCCATCCAGGTGCGTCCGCGCGGCATCTTGTACTGGTGCCAGAGCGGCCAGAGGGCGAACTTGAAGTCGTACATCATGCCGACGTGCGGATGGCCGCCCGCCAGCGGGAAGAGGCCCCCGTAGGCGCCACTCTCCTTGTCGCGCCCGTTGAACCACAGCGGCAGCACCGTGAACTGGTAGCCGTCCGCGCCGTCGTGGTAGTCCTGCCAATTGACGACGCGGCAGAAGCTCCACCAGTCGCCGTGCCACGTGAAGACCGGCCAGGCCACGTCCACGTCGCCGCGCTCGGTCGACCACAGCGGGCGCACCGCCCAATAGTCGTCCGCCGGGCGCTGCTCGTAGAACGGCAGCACCTGGAACGCGGCGGCAAGAACGAGGGAACCCAGCATGGCCGTCACTTGGCGCTCTTGCGCAGCTCCTCGAACTCGGACCGCTCGAACGCCGACAGCTCGTCGATGCGTTTCTGCACCATGCGCAGCGTCGTCTTGCCGTGGATCGCGTCGCCGCGCGCGAGCTGCACGCGCGCGAGCGTGATGAGCATGCGCACGTCGGCGTCGCGCCCGTCCTTGTCCTTCGACAGCTCGCACGCCTTCCGGACGGCGGCCTCGGCCTCATCCAGGTTGCCCTTCGCATCGAGCAGGGTGGCGCCCAACGTCTCCCACGCCACATAGAGGCGCGGCTCGGCTTCGACTGCCCGGCGTGCGTAGCGTTCGGCCTCGACGTAGTTCTTGTTGCGGCGCAGCACCTCGGCGAGGTCGTTCAGCGCGAGCGCCACGGGCCGCGGCGCATCCGCCGCGCGGCGGAGGAACGACTCGGCCTGCGCGTAGTCGCCCTTCTGGAGCGCGAGCGAGCCCATCACGTAGTTGGCGAGCGGCGCCTTGCGGTTGCGGCGGAGCATGTCGCGCGCCTGGCGTTCGGCGTGCTCGGTGTCGTTGAGCGAGATGTCGAGCCCGAGGATCAGGTCGCCCGTCGCGGCGATGTCGGGACGGTCCTGCGCGGCCGCGACCAGCGCGTTGCGCGCCTCGCGGCGGTGCGCCTCGCCCTTGCGCATGAGCAGGAACGCCTTGGTCGTCTGCACGTAGTAGTCGCCGGGCGAGCGCGCCTGCTTTTCCATCGTCAGCAGGATCTGGTCTTCCAGCTCCTTGGCAAGCGCGGCCTTCGTCGGCTCGTCCTTGGCGGCGTCGATTTGCTGCATCGTGACGGCGGCCATGAGCGACCACGCCTGGAGGTTCGCATGGTCGGCGTCCGTCACTTTCTTCAGGAGCGTCTTCGCCTCGACGAGCTCGTTGCGCATCAGGCGCAGGAGCGCGTTCTCGACGTTCGCGCGCGGATCGTCGCCCGCCGCCTCGGTCGCCTGGCGCAGGTACTCCATCGCCTTCTCGCTGTTGCCGTCCAGGAGTTCGAGCCGCATGAGGCCGATGAGCGCGTCGTGGTTCGTCGCGTCGTCCGCCAGCACCGATTCGTAGACCTCGCGCGACTTGCGCGCGTCGTGCTCGCTCGCGTAGAGGGCGGCCATCATGTTCATGACCGTGCGGCGGTTGTCGGTCGGGATGAAGTCGATGGCGCGGCGGATCTGGCCCAGCGCCTCGCCGGGGCGTCCCGAGCGCGCCCAGCTGAAGCCGAGGCGGATGAAGATCTCGGGGCTGCGGATGTAGCCGTAGTAGTTGCCGAGCGCCCACAGGCGGTAGCGGCGGCTCTGGTCGTCCACGATCGCCTTGAGCGCCTTCTCCAGCTCGTTCTTCTTGGCGGCGGCGCGCTTGACGCCGACGCGCGCCTGCTCGAACTCGTTGAAGAGCGCGCAGACGTTGTCCGTGTCGATCTCCTTGAGGACGAGCTCGTACAGGTCGAACGCGTCCTCGTCGCGGCCCGCGTCCTGCAGCCACACGCCGCGGTCGTTGGCGACCATGCCGAGGTGGCGGCGCAGGTTGAGCCGCATCTTCTCGACCGGGTCCTTGTTCGTCCACAGGCGGTAGCTGCCCCAGCCGTCGGGCGCCGCGAGAATCTCCTTGAACGCCGCCCACGACGCGTTCCAGTCGGGCGTGCGCGACGCGTCGCCGCCGAAGAAGAGGAACTCGGGCACGGGCGTCACCTGCGCCGTGTACCAGAGGTCGGGCGCGCCGAAGATGGCGACTTCCTTCGCGGCAGAGGGGTCGGCGGCGAACCAGTCCTGCACGAACGGCAGCACGCCGAGCGACAGCGAGAGCGCCAGGTCCGCGTTGCGCGCGCCGCCGACCTGCTTTTCCTTCACGAGCGCGCCCAGCTCCGCGAGGTACGCGTCGTCGAGGTCGCGGTTGAGACAGATGAGGTTCAGCTCCCGTCCGAGGCGCGCGGCGGCGAGGCGCAGGTGGTCGTCAAGCGTGCCGTCGGTCACGAACCAGGTGCGGTCGCCCAGGTCGGCGAGCACCTTCTCCGCCGCCTTGTCCGCGAAGGCGCCTTCGTTCTTGTCGAAGGAGAAGAGGTCGAGGAGCACCGTGAAGACGATTGCGACCGCGAGGACGCCGCCGGCGACGCTGGCGAGCAGCCGGCCGATGCGCTTGGGGACGCGCCCCTTCTGGTCCGCCACCGACTCGTTGACGCGGACGGCGGACACGAACTGGAGATACCAGTAGACCGCGAGGTAGCCGGCGGTCGTCGCGGCAAAGGCGACGGCGGCGACGGGCAGGATGCCGCTCGGGCGCATCAGCGACGCGGGCGCGAGCGGCGTCGCGATCGCCAGCACCGAGACGAACGTCATCGCGAGATGGAAGAGCCACTGCGTCCATCCGCTCTGCTCGACGAACGCGCGGCGGCGCGAAAAGAGCAAAACGGCAAACGGCAGCGTGGCGAAGAAGAGGACGAACAGCCAGTCCTTCGGCGCCATGTAGAGCTTCGCCGCGTCCTTGAGCGACTTCATGAGCGCGCCGAAGTCGCCCGCCGCGTTGCCCGCGAAAATGAAGAACGCGGCCAGCGCGACGACGGCAAACAGCGCCGCAAAGGGATAGCCGCGCCCGCCGTGCCGCCGCGAGACCGTCCACGCCGCCGCGAGGAAGAGCGGCACGAGCAGCAGGAAGAGCGGCGTGTCCGCGAGCCCCAGGCCCGCCAG
>JAFPYE010000009.1 GCA_017412325.1 Kiritimatiellia bacterium
CGGACAAGCCCTTCATGGGACGGGATTGCACGATAGAGCTTCGCGCCGCGCAGCTCGCGCGAATAGCGTTCGGGATCGACTGCATCGCGTCGGCAGACCTTCACCGCCGCGGGTTCGCCGTCCGGGGAGAAGGCGAGATAGACCACGCCATACGCGCCGTAGCCGATTTCCCGTTCAAGCCGCCAGCTCCCGCAGGATGGCGGCTGTGAACTAACTTTCAACGTCTCGCCTTGCATACGAGTAAATTATACCATATTCCAACGATGTTCATGGAGCCAGCAGGGTCAGATGGCATAGACGATGTCAGGGGGAACGGGAGCCGAAAATTCGACGCGGCGGCCGGCGGCCGGGTGCAGAAATGCGAGCGAGACGGCGTGCAGAAGCATCCGCCGCGGTTTTATCCGCAGCCGGCGGTCCTTTTCGCGGTCGCCGTAGAGGGAATCGCCGACAATCGGCGTGCCCAGTTCCTTTGCATGGATGCGGATCTGGTGCATCCGCCCCGTCTCGATCTTGAATTCGACGAGCGCAAGGCCGCTTTTCTTGCCGAGCACCGTCCAATGCGTGACGGCGCGCAGCCGTTCGCGCCCCACCGGTGTCGTGATCGTGCCCTGCGTCAGCTGCGGCGCGCCGTGCAACACCGCGAGATACGTCTTCTCCACCGTGTCGTGCCGCTCGAACTGGCGCCGGAGCGCGAGGTAGGCGCGCTGCGTCTTCGCCAGCACGAGCACGCCGCTCGTGTCGGCGTCGAGCCGGTGCACCACGCCGGGGCGCGATTCGCTGCCGACCGCCCGCGCCGCCGGGCAGTGCTGCACAAATTCATCCGTCAGGGTGCCGCGTTCGTGGCCGGGCGACGGATGGACGCACTGCCCCGCCGGCTTGTTCACGACCAGGATGTCGCCGTCCTCGAAGATCACGTCCATAGCCCCAGCTCCGCAAGCGGCTCGCGCACAAACGCGCGTTCCTTCGCGCGCGGGTGCGGCAGCGTCAGTTCCGGCGTGTCCAGCCGCAGGCCGCCGAAGTCGATCAGGTCGATGTCGATGGTGCGCGGCCCGTTCCGCACCGTGCGCACGCGCCCCAGACTGTCTTCGATGGCGTGCATCCGCCGCGAAAACGCGAGCGGCTCCAGCCCCGTCTCGAACACGGCGACCTGGTTCAGAAACTTGAGCGCGGCGAATTCCGGCGGCACGTCCACCGGCTCCGTCTCGCGCACGGACGACATCTGGACGAGGCGCGTGAGCGGCAGCGCCGCCAGCGCCGCGACCGCCCGCTCCAGATAGGTGGCGCGCGGCTCCAGGTTGCTGCCGAGCGACACGAGGGCGCGCACCGTCGCCGCCGACGCGTAGCCGACGCCGCGCACCGTCCGGATCGCCTCGCCGTCCGCCCCCAGCTTCTCCCGAAGCCGCGCCATCGCCATCGACAGCGTGTTTTCCGCAACATCCCGGTCGGCGCCCCAGAATTTCGTCAGCAGCCCGTCGCGGTTGAACACTTCGCCGGGATGCGCGGCCAACAGGCGCAGGATCGCCACTTCCCGTTCCGTGAGCGCGGCACTTTCGCCGCGCGCCGAGACCATCCGCAGGGCCGCCGACTCCACCCGCCAGCCGAAGAACGAGAAATCGCCGCACCCGCCCGCCGTGCGGCGCAGGGCGGCGGCGATGCGGGCGAGCCAGACCGCTTCCGACGCCGACTTGGACAGGAAATCGTCCGCGCCCGCGCCGAGTCCGCGCACCTCGTGCGCCTCGGTGTCCTTCGCCGTCAGGAAGAGGATCGGCGTCGTCGCGTCGCCATCGCGCACGGCCCGGCAGACGTCGTAGCCGTTCAGCTTCGGCATCATCACGTCGAGGAGCAGGAGGTCGGGCCGCCGTTCGCGGTAGAGCCGGAGCGCCGCCTCCCCGTCCGCCGCCGCGCGCACCGCATAGCCCGCGCGTTCCAGCAGCGCGGCGAGCGCGCGCCGCAGCACACGCTCGTCTTCCGCCAGGAGGATCTCGCGCCGCGCGTTCATGCGTGTGCGATGTAGACGTAGACGGGGCGGTCGCTCGCGAGCGTCACCGACCGGGCTGAGGCGCGGTTGAGGGTCGCCGTCGCGAGCGTGCGGAACGTCACGCCGTCGAGCGGCCATTCGAGCCCCGTCGAGGTCATCCGCGTCGCCGGATCGGGCGCGAAAATGGAAATCGCCGTGCCGACGGAAACGCGGAAGCGCCGCCGTCCGGCCAGCGGGTGGAACGTGCCGAAGTCCGTCAGCATCGTCACGCCCGCCGCGAGCGCGCGGAAGACGTTGCCGATCGTGTGGTCCTCGCGCTTTCCGGTCGCGCCGACAATCGCGAGATCCGTCCAGCCCCGGGCGCGGCAGTAGGCGATGGCCTTGTCGAGGTCGTTGTCGTCCTGCTCCGCGACATGGACGACGGTTGCGCCGCGCGCCGGCGTCTTGAATGAGTCCAGGTCGCCGATCACGACGTCGGGCCAGCGGCGGAAGCGACGGCGGTAGGAAAGGGCCGCGCCGTCGCAGGCGACGACCCGCCGGGCGGCGGCCAGCGTGGCAAACGCAACGCCGCCCTTCCGCGGAAAGTCGCCGTTGGCGAGAATGACGGTCGGGGCGGCGCGCATGGGGCGAACCGAGGGGCGCTTACTTCTGCGCGCCCTCTTCCTCGTCGAAGTCGGGGCGCTTGCCCTTGTACCACCAGAACATCACCGGCGTCGCGATGAACACCGACGAGTAGGTGCCGGCGAGGATGCCGAGGAGCATCATCAGCGCGAAGTCGAAGATCGTGCCGTCGCCGAAGCAGAAGAGCGCGAGCACCGCGAAGAACGTCGTGACCGACGTGATGACCGTGCGGCCCAGGCAGGCGTTGATCGCCGCGTTGCAGACGTCCTTGAAGCTGCTGCGCTTGTCGCGCGTCAGCTGCTCGCGGATGCGGTCGAAGACGACGACGGTGTCGTTGATCGAGTAGCCGATGATCGTCAGGAGCGCCGTCACCACGATGAGCGAGACCTGCCGCCCGCAGAGCGAGAAGAGGCCGAGCGCGATGAGCGCGTCGTGCGCCAGCGCGACGAGGCCGCCGAGGCCGAAGCCGAACTTGAAGCGGAAGCCGACGTAGACCAGGATCGCGAGAAGCGAGAAGAGGACGGCGTTGCGGCCCGACTTCTTGAGGTCTTCGCCGATCATCGAGCCGACTTCCTCGACGCTCGCCTCGGTCAGCTGCGCCTCCGGGAACTTTTCGACGAGGAGCGACGTCACGTACGCGCCGACGTTGCGGTCGGGGAGCAGCTTGCCCTTCGCGGTCTCGGAAGACTCGCCCGTCTTGACGAGGAGCGTCGTGTTGCCGACGCCGCGCTGGTACTGGATGACCGTCGCGTTGTCGAACGCGTCGAGCGTGGCGCGGATGTCGCCGACCGCCGGCTGCTTCGCCTCGTCCTGCGTCAGGTCGTAGACGATCGAGGTGCCGCCCGTGAGGTCCACCGCCAGCACGGAGGCGGGATTGACGAACGCACGGCCGAAGAAGATCGCGAGCGAGACGACGATGATCGCCGCCGACGCGAGGAGCATCTTGTTGCCGTACTGCATGAAGTCGAACTTCGGCTCCTTGAAGAACTGGAGCATCTTGAACGGCGTGGCGCGCTCGGGCTTGACGAGGTGCTCGAAGACGAGGCGCGTGACGACGACCGCCGTGAACATCGAGATGAGGACGCCCGCCGTGAGCGTGATCGCGAAGCCGCGCACGGGGCCCGTGCCGACCACGAAGAGGATGATGCCCGTGATGATCGTCGTAAGGTTCGAGTCGAGGATCGCGGTGAACGCGCGGCCGTAGCCGTTCTTGATCGCGTCGCCCGCCTTGCGTCCGGCAGCGAACTCCTCGCGGATGCGCTCGAAGACGAGCACGTTCGCGTCGACCGCCATGCCGAGCGTCAGCACGAGGCCCGCGATGCCGGGCATCGTCAGGACCGGCAGCTGCACCGAGCCGCCGCCGCCCATCGAGGGATCCTGCGCGAACACGCCGAGGATGTTGGCGACGATGACGAGCGCGGTCGGCAGGAGCGCCACGTCGAGGAAGAGCGCGACGTTGGCGACGAGGCCCGCGTACCAGTAGTAGATGAACATGAAGATCGCCACGAGCGCAAAGCCGATGGCCGCCGCCCAGACGCCCGACTTGATCGCGTCGTCGCCCACCGTGGGCGCGACCGAGCTTTCGGCAAGGATCTTCAGCGGCGCGGGCAGCGCGCCCGCGTTCAGGTCGGCGGCGAGCTGCTTCGCCTCCTGGAGCGTGAAGCGGCCCGTGATCACGCCCTCGGAGCCGATCTCCGACTGGATGCGCGGCGCGGAAATGAGCGTGTCGTCGAGGATGATCGCCAGGCACCGGCCCTCGCCCGTCTTGTTCTTGGGGCCGCCCGCCTTGTAGTTGCGCGTGAGCGTGGAGAACTTCTTGCCGCCCTCCGAATCGAGGCGGAACTTGACCTCGAAGCCGCCCTTGAGACTGTCGCGCTCCCACGCGGCGGACTCCAGGTTGTCGCCCGTCAGCTCGACCTGGCGCGAGACGAAGTGCGGCGAGTAGGTGCCGTCCTTGTTGTCCTCGAGCATGAAGCGGTAGCGGTCGTCGGTCGTGCCGAACGCGGCGAGGCGCGCGGCGTAGCCGGGCGTCGCGGCGACTTCCGCGTAGTTGGCGGCGCGCGCGTAGCCGTGGCCCTTCTTCTCGTAGCCCTCGGGGCACGTGTCCTTGGAGAGGATCTTGTCGACGAGCTGGTAGTCCTTCGGGTGCGTCAGGCGGAACTCGAGGTAGGCCATCGACTGGAGCCGCGCCTTCGCCTCCTTGCGGAGCTTCTCGTCCGCGCCGGGGAGCTGCACGATCAGCTGGTGCTTCTTCGGGAGCGACTGGATGACGGGCTCGTTCGTGCCCATGTTGTCGACGCGCTTGCGGATGACGCCCGTGATGCGCTCGTCGCAGTCCTTCAGCACCTTGGCGATTTCGGCCTGCACGCGCTCGGGGTCGTTCGTGTAGGCGGGGTTCGCGGCGAGGATCGTCTCCGCGAGCTTCTCCTCGTCCACGCCGAGCGTGAAGGACGTGCCGCCGCTCAGGTCGAGCCCGAGGCGGATCTTCTCCTTCGCCGGGAAGGTGACATGCACCGAAACCGCCGCGAGGAGCAGCAGCACGAGCCATTTCCAGATATTGTTGCGCACAACCGATTCTTTGGCCATTGTCTTTTGCTTTCTTCTTTCTGTAGACAAATTTGGCGTATTATACCAAATCCCGATTTCACACGTCAACCGCCTTGCACGCCCCTCGCCTGTTCCGGACGGGCCGGAACGGTTTCTGCGACGCGGCCCTTCACGCCGGCGGGCGGAATATGATACAATACGCGCCATGGGGGAATCGCGGCAAAAACCTGCACTGGCCTACGGCACGCGCAAAAAGCGGACGTTGGCGCATGAAATCCGGGAAACGCTCGTCATCACGCTCGCCTGCGCGCTCTACGCGGCGGCGTGGACGGCGCTCATTCTGCCCTACAACATCGTCTCGGGCGGCGTGGCGGGGCTCTCCAACCTCGTCTTCTACGCGAGCGGCATTCCCGTCGCGGTCACCTACGCCGCCGTCAACGCCGTCCTGTTCGTCCTCGCGCTGTGGCTGCTCGGCTGGAAGTTCCTCGCCAAGACGATCTACGCGACCGCCGCCCTCTCCCTCTTCCTCTGGGTGGGGCAGAACCTGCTGACGGATCCGGCGACCGGCGAGATCTTCCGCATCCTCGGCGACGAGAAGTTCATGTCGATGATGCTGGGCTGCATGCTCTCGGGGCTCTCGGTCGCCACGCTCTTCTCCTGCAGCGGCTCCTCCGGCGGCACGGACATCGTCGCGGCGATCGCCAACAAGTATTTCGACGTCCCGATCGGCACGTCGCTCATCGTCGTCGACCTCTTCATCATCGGCAGCGGCCTGTTCCTGCCCGACTTCGGGCCGATCCTGGAGCGCGTGCGGTTCGTGGCGTTCGGCTTCTGCGCGATGGCGGTCGAGTGCATGACCATCAGCTACGCGCTGAACGTGCGCCGGCGGTCGGTCCAGTTCATGATCTTCTCGCGGAAATACGCGGAAATCTCGCTGGAGATTTCGCTCGCGACGGGCCACACGATGACCCTGCTCGACGCGCACGGCTGGTATTCCGGCGACAAGATGAAGGTGATCTGCGTGCTCGCGCGCATGAACGAAAGCGCCGAGATCTTCCGCATCATCAAGTCCATCGACCCGGACGCCTTCGTCAGTCAGAGCCGCGTCATCGGCATCTGGGGCGAGGGGTTCGACCGGATCAAGGGCGTGCCGTCGAAGAAGCGGTAGAACTGGTACCACTGCTCCGGGTGCGCGCGCACGGCGCGTTCGAGGAACGCCACGTAGCCGCCGAGCAGATCGTCGCCGTCCAGCCGCCGCGCGTCCACTTCATACGCGTTCCAGCCCGTCTGCACGCACGTGATCGCGTAGACGGGCGCTTCCATCAGCTTCGCAAAGCGGAACACGCCCTTCGGCCAGCGGCACATCCGCCCGAGGAACGCGTGCGGCAGCGTCGCGCCCGTGCGCGCGCGCTGCGCCGCCGGACGGTCGCCCGCCATCAGCACGATCTCGCCGCGCCGGATCGCCGCCTGCATCTCGACCGCCGTCTCGACGCCGATGTCCTCGACCGC
>JAFPYE010000067.1 GCA_017412325.1 Kiritimatiellia bacterium
CGATATCCATCGCGAGGTCCATCATCGCGCCCGAGCACGCGAGGATCGTCGCCGCGATGAAGACGTCCGCAAGGTCGAGTTCGGCAAACCCCGAATAGACGAGCGTCTGCACGAACGGCAGCGTCGCGCCGTTGATCGCCAGCGCCGCGCCGAAGAGGTGCGCGAGCCCCAGCCCCGCGACGACGCCGAGCATCGAGCCGCCGAACGCCGCGACCGCCTTGCGCGTGAAGCCGCCGACGAGGAAGATGATGACCGCCGTCAGGAGGCCCGTCGCCGCGAACGCGACGAGCGACGCGCTCCATCCCTTCAGCATCAGCGGGATCACGAACTTCCAGATGACGGCGCAGCTGACCGCGAAGCTGACGAGCGCGTTAAAGCCGACCCTCCCGCCGAACGCGACCAGGAGAAGCGCAAAGAGCGCAAAACCCGCGCCCATCCAGCCGAGCCGCCAGTGGTCGCGGGCGGCGAGCATGGTGCCGGGCGCGGCGTCCGCCGGCAGTTCGACCGTCACCGTGTCGCCCGGCTGGAAGAACTTGTCCAGCTCCATCTGCGCGCGGACGACGTTCGTCGCGGGAAAGCGTTCGCCCCGGCGCGCGCCGTCCAGGATTTCGACCTCCAGCGTCTGGGTGCCGTAGCGCATGTAGCCGAGCGTCGTCAGGTCGCCGTCGTCCACCGTAAGGACGCGCGCGCGGACGGAAGCGAGCGCCGCCGAGCACGCCGCGCACAGCAGCAGGCAAAGGGCAACGCGCCTACTCATAGAAGCTCTTGATCGTCTTCGCGATGTCGGTGTTGTCCAACAGCCCCGTGAACCGCTCCGCGCCCGGCCCCGCCGAGGTCGTGAGCACCGGCAGCCCCGTGTGCGAGCCGGTCGTCCAGCCGACGCCCGCCGTATTCTGCATCAGCCGCCGCAGCTTGTCCGTCAGCCCGCCCCCTTCAAAGTGCCGTTTCAAACTGTCGATGTCGCCCTGCTTCAGCACCATCGGGTCGTTCTTTCCGCCGGCTTCGTCGGGTGCAAACTTGAACCCGTACGACGCCGTGATCAGCGCGGCCACGTCGTCGAAGGTCGTGCCCTTCTTCGCCTTCAACGCGTGGTAGCGGTCGCGAAACGCATCGGACGAGCACGTCTGGTGCGCAAGCCGCTCCATGTAGAACGCGTAGCCCGTCCCCGCAAAGCCCATCGTCATGCCGCCCGTCTCGTGGTCGCCCGTCACGATGACGAGCGTGTCGGGATGCGCGGCCTGGAATTCCAGCGCGACCTTCACCGCCGCATCCAGTTCCAACAGGTCGCGGAGGTTCGCCGCCGCTTCGTTGGCGTGGCCCGCCCAGTCGATGCGCCCGCCCTCGACCATCAGGAAGAAGCCCTTCTCGTCCGCGCGCCCGTCCAGGTAGTCGAGCGCAAAGCGCGTCAATTCGGGGAGGCGCGGATTCGCCCCGTTTGCCGCGTCGATCGCGTAGGGCAGCGCCTGTTCGCCGTCGCGGTACCAGATCGGATGCGCCGACGTGCCCGCGAGCGCGTCAAAACCGCCGCGCCCCTCGACGACCGTCCAGCCCAGCGCCGCCGCGTAGTCGTAGAGGTTGCCGACGTCCTCGACGCGGCCGGTCTTGTCGTTCGCGCCCGCGAGGCCGCCGCCCATGAAGAGGTCGAAGCCGCTCCGCACGAGGTCCAGCCCGATTTCATAGAGCATCGAGCGCTGGCGCTGGTGCGCGTAGAAGCCCGCCGGCGTCGCGTGGTTGATGGTGACGCTCGTGACGATGCCGACCTGCCGTCCCGTCCGCTTCGCCACCTCCGCGCAGCTTTCGAGGCGGCGGCCCTCCGCGTCCACGCCGACCGAACCGTTCCGGGTCTTGACGCCGCACGCAATCGCCGTCGCCGCCGCCGCCGAATCGGTGACGAGACTCGACGCCGAGCACGTCCGCGTCGTCGCCTGGTTGGGGAGCGCGTTCATCGCCAGGGGGCCTGTCCCCGCCTTGCGCGCGAATTCCTCCGCGACCATCCGCTGCGGCGTGGACATCCCGTCGCCGATAAACAGCACGACGTTGCGCGGGACCGGCCCCGCCGTCACCGCTCCGGCCACCCACGCGGCCAGGATCCAACACGATTTTTTCATGGTTGCTTTCATTTTTGGCTGTTGATTGACGTATAGTTTACCATTTTATCGCGCGCACCGCCACCCCGCCCCTTTCGCGCCGCCACGTAGCCGACAATATGATATACTATCCGGCATGGAAACGAAAATCATCCGTCCAGCGCTCCTGGCGCTCACCGTCGCACTCAACCTCGCCACGCGGGGCGATTCGTTCATGCCGCGCCAAGCGCCCGTCGCGCCCGCAGCGGCGAAAGTCGTCGTGCAGCCCGGCAACAACATGCCCGTCGTCGCGGCGACGCTGAACGGGCGGCCCTGCACGCTCCTTTTCGATACGGGCGCCACGCATACCACCTTCGACACGGCCTTTATCCAGAAAGCGCTTCCCGCGGCAAAGCTGGAACCCGTCGTCCTCGCCGGACAGACGAACGTCGAGGGCCAGCCGCAACTCCTGCACGCCGACACGCTGACGATCGGCGAGGCGACCTTCGGCGACTTCGACGCGATGGTGCTCGCGATGCCGCACCTGTCGGCCAGCATCGGCACATCCATCGACGGCGTGCTCGGCATGAACGTGATCGGCGCGACCCGCACCGTCCTCTCGCTCGGCGCGGGCGAAGTCCGCTTCGGCCTGCCGATCGAGACGCGCGGCGACTTCGGCACGCCCGCCCGCCGCAATCCGCGCGATCCCTTCAGAATCGACCTAGTGGCGGAAATCGACGGGAAGGCCCTGCCGCTCTTCGTCGATTCGGCGGCCTCTTTCACGTTCCTCGAGCGGTCGTCCGGCTGGAAGTCGACGGGAGAGGCCGCGCCGCTCGCCGCCATCGACATCAACGGCAACAGCGATCTCCAGCCCGTCCGCGGCGAAACGGGTGCGCTCACCCTCGGTACGCCCGTCACGATTGCGCCGCTCCTCGTGCCCGCGCCCCTGAACCGCATCGGCGCGGATACCTTGCTCCGCTACGACCTCTTGATCGAGCCACGCGCCGTGGCGTTCCGTTCCTACGTGCCGGCACAGCCGCCACAGCCGCAACCGTAACCAAAGAAAAAGTTTTGCAAAAGCGAAGAGGCGCGGCTCTATTGAGTCGCGCCTCTTTCGGTCTTTGATTCGGTGCTTGAGAAAACAGCAACGGCTTGCGCTGAGAGTTTCACCATTTCCTCCGTCGCTCCTTGCGGGGCGGGGAGGATGACTCCTTAGAAAGGAGGTGATCCAACCGCTGGTTCCCCAACGGTTACCTTGTTACGA
>JAFPYE010000068.1 GCA_017412325.1 Kiritimatiellia bacterium
CGGCGTTCGCGCAGCTGCCGCCCGCCCTGCGCGAGACCAATACGCTGTTCCAGATCCGCGAAAGGTCCGTCCGCGACAACGCCGCCGAGACGGGCGTGGGCGAAAGTCTCGTGAAAGTGCGCATCTTCCGCGCCAAGGAGAAGCTGCGCGCGATTTTGTCGGAAATGGGTGTAACCTTTTGATCGCGTGCGTGTATTCAGGGCGACAACAACCACAGGAGAAGAAAAATGGAAGTCAATGTCAGCAACAACGCGGCGAATTGGAGCGTGGGGCGCGAGACGGCCAATGTGTCGGCGGCCTCGTCGGTGGCGTCCGATGCCCGCGTCGCGCCTGCAACCGCCCGCGCGCCCTTGACCATCACCCGGTCCGCCGCGTCGCCCGAGGACATCTCGGCGGCGGCGATCCCGGAATCGGCCCTGACGCGCACAGACGCGCTCGGCCAGCTTGTCGCGTCGGCGTTCGACCTGCCGCCGCCGCCGATGCCGAACTTCGCCAGTCTCTGATCTTCTCCGCCACCGCGCGGCCGCCGCCGCCGATGCCGAACTTCGCCCGGGAGCGGCGGGCGGTTCGACTCCGCGTGCCGCCATTCTGACCGCAAATATGCTATAATACGCAGAACCAACAAAAGGAAATGCGATGAAGATAGATACTCTCTGCGTGCAGGGCGGGTGGACGCCGAAGTGCGGCGAGCCGCGCCAGGTGCCGATCTACCAGACGACGACCTTCAAGTACGACACGACCCAGCACATGGCCGACCTCTTCGACCTCAAGGCGTCGGGCTACTTCTACACGCGCCTCGCGAACCCGACGAACGACGCGGTCGCGAAGAAGATCGCCGCGCTCGAGGGCGGCGTCGCGGCGATTCTGACGAGCTCCGGGCAGGCGGCCTCGACGTTCGCGATCCTCAACCTCTGCAACGCGGGCGACCATGTCGTCTCCGCCGCCCAGATCTACGGCGGCACGTTCAACCTCTTCGCGGTCTCGCTCAAGAAGCTCGGCATCGAGTTTACCTTCGTCGACCCCGACGCGAGCGAGAAGGAGATCCAGAAGGCGTTTCGCCCGAACACGAAGTGCGTCTTCGGCGAGACGGTGGCGAATCCCTCCGGCTGCGTCCTCGACATCGCGAAGTTCGCGAAGGTCGCGCACCGCAACGGCGTGCCGCTCATCGTCGACAACACGTTCCCGACGCCGATCCTGTGCCGTCCGTTCCGCTTCGGCTGCGACATCGTGACGCATGCGACGACGAAGTACATGGACGGGCACTCCAGCCAGGTCGGCGGCTGCATCGTCGACAGCGGCAACTTCGACTGGACGCAGCACGCGGACAAGTTCCCGGGGCTCGTCGAGCCCGACGCCTCGTACCACGGCCTCAGCTACACGCAGGCGTTCGGCAAGATGGCCTACATCGTCAAGGCGACGGCGCACCTGATGCGCGACTTCGGCTCGATCCCCTCGCCGTTCAACGCGTTTCTCGTGAACCTCGGCCTCGAATCGCTGCACTTGCGGATCCGCCGCCACGCCGAAAGCGCGCTCAAGGTCGCGAAGTGGCTCAAGACGCAGAAGAAGGTCGCGTGGGTCAACTTCGCGGGACTCCCCGGCTCGAAGTACAACAAGCTCGTCAAGAAGCAGTTCGACGGGCCGTCCCCGTGCGGCGTGATGACGTTCGGCATCAAGGGCGGGCGCGAGGCGTCCATCAAGTTCATGGACTCGCTCAAGCTCATCGGCATCGTCACGCACGTCGCGGACGCGTGGAGCTGCGTGCTGCATCCGGCGTCGCACACGCACCGCCAGCTCACGGACGAGCAGCTCAAGGCGGCCGGCATCCCGCCGGACCTCATCCGCCTCTCGATCGGCCTGGAGGACCCGGCGGACCTCATCGCCGACCTGAAGCAGGCGCTGGCCAAGGTCAAGTAAGCGAATTTGCGCAAAGGGGGTTCGGAAATGAAGAAGGAAAAACTGACGGATTGGATCATTGCGCTCGCGCTGGGCGCGGCGGCGCTCGTGCTGTACGTCTGCTCACTCGCGGGCTACGCCTATCCCGGCGAGAGCGCGCACCTGATGGCGGTCTGGCAGGGGCTGGACGCCCAGCCGTTCAACCAGTATCCGCTGATGGCGCCGTTTGCGCGGCTCTTCGGCGCGGGCAACGCGCTCGCGCCCGTCTGCGGCGCGCTGGCGACGATGCTCGTCTACGGCCTGGTCGTCACGCTGATGCGCCTCAACATCAAGGGCGACGAGACGGAAGAGTTCGCGCTGCGGGCCAGCCGCCTGGGCGGCCTCGTCGCGGCGGTCGTCTTCCTGACGAATCCGGCGGTCCGCGGGGCCGCCGCGCACCTCGAGCCGCGCCTCTTCGACCTCACGTGGGCGCTCGCGGCCCTGATGCTGTTCGTGCCGGGCCTCGCGTGCCGGAAGTCGCTCGCAGGCCTGTTCGTGTTCGCGAGCGGCGCACTGGCGGGCCTGGGGCTCGCGGACACGCCGCTCTTCCTGCTGCTCGTGCCGCTCTTCCTGGCGGCGGCGTGGACGGTCTCGAAGCGGCACGGCGGGCGTGGCTATCCCTTTGCGGCGCTGTTTGCCGTTGTCGCGCTGGCGGCGTTCTTCGTCTTCGCGGGCAACGCGGCGGGCGACTTCGGCGCGCTCATGAAGTCGCTCAAGGACGCGGCGAAGCTCTACCTGGCGCCGAAGGACTGGCTGTTCGTCCTCTTCTTCGCCACGCTGCCGTTTGCCGTTTTGCTCTTTTCGCGCCGCCGCGCGTTCGTCGAGCAGAGCGGATGGACGCAGTGGCTCTTCCATCTCGCGATGACG
>JAFPYE010000010.1 GCA_017412325.1 Kiritimatiellia bacterium
GCCGCACGCGCCGGGTTCGCCCGCAAAGAGGATCATGCCCTCCGACACGCCGACCGACATCTTGCGCGGCGCGAGGTTGGCGACGAAGACGACTTCCCTTCCAACCAGCTTCTCCGGCTCGGGATAGGCCGCGCGGATGCCAGAGAAGATGGTGCGCGTGCCGAGCCCGCCCGCGTCCAGGACGATCTTCAGGAGCTTCGACGACTTCGGCACGATCTCGCAGCTCGTCACGACGCCGATACGCAGGTCCAGCTTCTCGAAGTCGGGGAAGGCGATTTCGCTTTTCAAAGTCGGCACGTCCTTGGGCTGGGGTGCGGGGGCGCCAGAGCCCCCGTCCGTTCCTTCCTTGCCTCTATTCTTGCTCGCCCGCGATTCATGCGCCACTTCGCCCGTCTCGGCGGGCTTGACGGTCGCCGCCGCGACCATCGCCTCCACCTGGGCGGCGTCGATGCGGCTGGCGAGATATTCGTAGGGCCCGAGCGCGCAGTTCTCCCGCACCGTGCCGAGCGACTCCCACGTCCACGCCGTTTCGCCGAAGAGCTGCATCGCCTTGTCCGCGTAGACGGGCAGGATGGGCTTGAGGTAGATCGCAATCAGCCGGAACGCGTTGAGCGCGGCGGTCAGCGTCGTGCGCGTCGCCTCCGCGTCGGTCTTCACCGTCTTCCACGGCTCGTGGCGGTCGAAGTATTCGTTCGCCGCGTCCGCGAGGCGGCTCACCTCGACGAGCACGAGGTTGAAGCGGCGCTCCTCGTAGTACTTCGCGATCGTCTCCGCCGCGTCGCGGCACTTCGCGACGAGCGCCGCGCCCTCGGCGTCAAGCGTACCGAGCGTGCCGCCCAGGCGCTTGTGGAGCATCTGCGCGCCGCGCGAGGCGATGTTGGTGATCTTGCCGACGAGGTCGGAATTGACGCGCTGCACGAAGTCGGCGAGGTTGAGGTCCATGTCGTCCGTCGTGCCGCCGAGCTTCGCCGCGTAGTAGTATCTGAGCGCCTCCGGCGGCAGGTGGTCGAGGTACGTCCGCGCGTTGACGAACGTGCCCTTCGACTTCGACATCTTCTCGCCGTTCACCGTCAGGAAGCCGTGGACGAAGATCTTGTCCGGCTGCTTGAAGCCCGCCGCATGGAGCATCCCCGGCCAGAAGAGGCAGTGGAAGCGGATGATGTCCTTACCGATGAAATGATAATGTTCCACCTTGGGCCGGGGTGCGGGTATCCCCCAGCCGGAGGCTGTCCGCGAAGCGGATGCCCTAGCAGGGGTGGTGCCCGAACCCCCGTCCGTTCCTCCCCACCAGTCCTCGAACTTCTGGCCGTTCTTCTCGCACCAGTTCTTGAGCGAGGCGAGGTAGCCGATCGGCGCGTCCACCCAGACATAGAAGTACTTGTCGTCGGTGCCGGGAATCTTGAAGCCGAAGTAGGGCGCCGCGCGCGAGATGCACCAGCCGCGCAGCGGCTCGTCGAACCACTCGAGCAGCTTGTTCGAGACATCGCTCGTCGTGTGGCCGGGGATCCACTCCTTCAGAAAGTCGTGCTGCGGCTCCAGCTCGAAGTAGAGGTGCTCCGAATCCTTCACGACCGGCGTCGCGCCGCACGTCGTGCAGACGGGCGCGCCCAGCTCCTCCGCCGCGTAGGTCGCGCCGCAGCGGTCGCAGCTGTCGCCGTACTGCCCCGTCGCGCCGCACTTGGGGCACGTCCCCTTCACGAAGCGGTCGGGCAAAAACATCTTGCACGTCTCGCAGTAGAGCTGCGGCGTCGTCTTCCGGGTGATGCCGCCCGAGGCGACCATCGCCGCGTAGAACCGCTCGCTCAGCTCCTTGTTCTCGGGCGAGTTCGTCGTATAGTAGTTGTCGAACGCGATCTGGAAGTCGGTGAAGTCCTTCAAGTGAATCGCGTGCGTGCGCGCGATCAGCTCCTCGGGCGTGACGCCCTCCTTGCGCGCGCGAATCATGATCGGCGTGCCGTGCGTGTCGTCCGCGCACACGTACACGCAGTCGTTGCCGCGCAGCTTCTGGAACCGCACCCAGAAATCCGTCTGGATGTATTCGACCAGATGCCCCAGGTGGATGTCGCCGTTCGCATACGGCAACGCACTCGTCACCACGATCTTTCTCTTCTCTGCCATGTCTGCCTTCCCATTCCTGAAAGTGTGCGTGTAGTATATCAAAAAATCGCAACGGCGCGGTGCAAAACTGCCGCGCTTTTGATATACTATGCGGCATCGAAAAGCAAGATCGTTGACATGAACTGGATCGGAACTGGATTCAAGTGGCTGCTGCGGCTCGTGACCCACAACTGGGCGCTGAAACTCTTGGCGCTCGCACTGGCGCTTTTGGTTTACTGGACACTCAAATCCGACAACGGCCGGTTCAACGGACGGATGCCTGATGTAGATGAACGACACCTCTTCCAATCCTAACGCGGAAGGCGGCAAGACGCCCGCCGAGCGCCACGTATTCGGGTGGCTGCTCTTTCCGCTCGCGCTCTTTCCCCTTGTCGCGCTGATGACCTACGACTGGCGCGCCATCGCCGCGCTGCGCACGCCGCCCGAGCCGAGCACCAACTGGATCGGCCCGCTGGGCGACGGCTTCGCCTTCTACGGCTACCAGCTCTTCGGCCTCGCCATCTGGATCGTGCCCGTGATGTGCCTCATCGGCGGGCTCTGCCTCGTCGCGGGGCGCAAGATGCGGCCGGGGCGGCGCGGGGCGTGGTTCACGCTCGTCCTCGTCTGCGCGGCGTGCCTCATGCAGGTGGCGCAGTCCCACGCGCCGGGCATCGCGGCGTTCCTCGCGAAGATCAACCTCGCGAACTCCGGCGGCGCGCTCGGCTACTTGATCATGGAGCGCTTCCTCTCGCGCTGCCTCTCGGACTTCGGCGCGTCGGTAATCGTCATCATCGTCCTGCTCGTTTCGCTCGTCGCGGCCATCGGCGTCCACAACCTCATTTCCTTCTTCGTGGCGATCTACCGCTGGGTGACGGTCGGGAAATACCTCGACAGCGTGCGCCAGGAGCGCAAGGCCGGCGCGGCCCGCGCGACGGGCGACTTCGGCGAAGCGGCGACGGACCCGGAGCAGGACATGTACCTCGCGGCGCTGGCGGCCAAGGACGAAGCCAAGCGCCAGCGCGAGGCGGACAAGGCCCGCGCCCGTGCCGAGAAGGAGGCCGCGCGGGAGCAGGCGCGGGCGGAC
>JAFPYE010000069.1 GCA_017412325.1 Kiritimatiellia bacterium
ACTCGAAGTCGCTCCCTGACCGCTTCCTTACGACCGCCGAGGCCGCGCGCATCGCGCAAAACGTCCTCGACTGGCAGCTCGACACGGGCGGCTGGCCGAAGAACGTGCCGATGCAGGAGAAGCTGACGGCGAAGGAGCGCGTGGCGGTGCTCGCGCTGAAGGGCGACAGGAAGCGCGGCACGATCGACAACGCGGCGACGTTCGCGGAGCTCAACTTCCTCGCGCGGATGTACCGGGCGACGGGGCGCGCGGACTATCTCGACGGCGTGAAGCGCGGCATCGGCTTCCTCCTCTACCTCCAGTATCCGAACGGCGGCTGGCCGCAGTGCGACCCGGCGAAGGAGGGCTATTGGCACCAGATCACGTTCAACGACGGCGCGATGGTCAACGTGATGAACGCGCTCCGGCTCGTCTACGAGGCAAGACCGCCGTTCGACATTCCGCTTCCCGAAGAGACGCGCGACGCGGCGAAGGCGGCGTTCGCGAAGGGCGTTGCGTGCATCTTGAAAACGCAGATCCGCCAGAACGGCCGGCGCACGGTGTGGTGCCAGCAGCACGACCGCGACACGCTCGCGCCCTGCACCGGGCGCGCGTTCGAGCTGCCGGCGTGCTGCTCGATGGAGTCGATGGACATCGTGCGGCTCCTGATGACGCTCGACCCGGCGGACTATCCCGAGACGGGCGCGGTCAAGTTCAGCGAGATTCGCGCCGCCATCGAGGGCGCGCGCGACTGGTACGCGGCGAATCCCGTCCGCGGCTATCGCGTCGAGCACGGGTGGCGCCGTCCCGACGGCATCCTGGCGAGCCGGCTCGTGAAGGACCCGGACGCGCCGCCGCTCTGGAGCCGCTACTATACGCTCGAGGACAACCGCCCGTTCACCGGCACGCGCCAGTCGACGATGAACTTCGACTTCTCCGAGATGGAGCAGGGCGAGAACATGACCTACATGTGGTTCAACGCGAGCGGCGAGGCGATGGCGCGCGAATACCCGCGTTGGGAGAAGCGCGTCGAAAGGAAGCTCGCGCTCGCCGAGGCGCGCCAGCACGCGAAGACGACGGAATGGCGCGGCGGCAAGGGGAAGGGCGACCTGCCCTACATTGCGCCGGAGAAGGATACCTGGGAGAACCCCGCCAACTGGTCGAACGGCGTGCCGGGCGAGGAGGATACCATCGTCTTCGCACGGGATGCGACGCTCTGGTCGCGGAAGCGCGGCGAAGAGCCGTATCTCTGCGGACGGCTGATCCTCCGGAACGGCGCGAACGTCGCCCTCCGGAGCGACTACGAGGCGAACGGCGCGGTGAATCCCAGCTTCCGTCCGCGCGCGGTCGAGGGCGCGGGGACGATCACGCTGTGCCGCGCGGGGCTGTCGCCGAAGGAGGGCGAGACGCTGATCGTGCCGAAAGGCGTTGCGGTTGTCGCGGCCGGAACGGAAGGGCGCGGGTCGTTCCTGAATGCGCCCGAGCGCGGACGGCTCGTCGTCGAAGGCAAGGTGTCGTGTCCCGGCAACAAGCTGCGCGTCTTCGACGACGTGACGCTGGCCGGCGAGCTGGACGGCTACGAACGGATGGAGATCGCCGCGGGCGTGACGGTCAAGAATCCGCCGAAGCTGCCCCCGGAGACAATCGAAGTGAACGGCACGTCGCTTCAAAGCGCCCTCGACGCGATACCGGCGCATGCGCCGCAGGCGTACATCGTCAAGGTCGCGCCGGGGCGCTACCGCGAGAAGGTGAAGATTCCCGCCGACAAGGGCAACATCCGTTTCGTCGCCACCGACCCGCGTCCCGGCAAGACGGTCGTCTCGTGGAACGACACGCCCGCGACGCCCGGTCCGAACGGAAAGGGGCTCGGCACGTTCGGCAGTTTTACGCTGTCCGTGGAAGGAAGCGATATCGAGTTCGACGGCTTCACGATCGAGAACACCGGCACGCCCGAGCGGCTGGCGGCGACGGGCGGCAAGGAGCAGGCGGGGCAGTGCGTCGCCTTGTCCGTGAAGGGCGACCGCTGCGCGTTTCGCAACTGCCGCATCCTCGGCTGGCAGGATACGGTCTTTGCCGGCGGCGAGGTGGGGGCGAGCCCGGCGCGGCAGTATTTCGAGAAGTGCTATATCGAGGGCTCGGTCGATTTCATCTTCGGCGGCTCGGTGGCGCTGTTCAACGACTGCGAACTCCATTCGCACCAGGGCGGCTACGTGACGGCGGGCAGCCACGCGCCGGATTTGCCGTTCG
>JAFPYE010000001.1 GCA_017412325.1 Kiritimatiellia bacterium
CGAAGCACTGGGCGTACAAGCGCGAAATCTGCCGCGAGCGCGAACGGCTGAACCGGCTCGCGGGCGGCACGATCCGCCGCTACTACGCCGCGTCGCAGTTCCTCGGGCGGCTCGAATTCCTCCGCCATCTCGGTTCCGGACTTGGTTCCGGACGTGCGGCGTTGTGAGATTTGTGATATACTATTCCCACACTTGAACAGTCGAGGGAATTACGCAATGTCACAACTTGAAGAATCGCTGGAGCTGACGCTGGATTTCACGAAGCTCGAGAAGGTCGGCCGCCAGGTCGCCGACACGCGGGCGGCGGGGACGGCGCCGTGCGATCCGGGCGTCATCCCGGTCGCGGTGCAGAACGCCGACACGAAGGAAGTGATTCTCGTCGCGTACACGAATGAATACGCGATGAAGGAAAGCTTCGCCAAGCGCAAGCTGATCCTGTGGTCGACGAGCCGCAACAAGCTCTGGTTCAAGGGCGAGACGAGCGGCGAGACGTTCGACCTCCTGGAAGCGTACGTCAACTGCGAGCAGAATTCGCTCCTCTACGTCGTGCGGCCCTGCCGGGGCGGCATCTGCCACACGAAGAACAAGGCCGGCGCGCCGCGCAACTGCTACTACCGCCGGATCGACTTCGACACGCTGAAGCTCACGAATATCGACGAATAAGGGAACGGACGGAACGGACGGGGGCTCAGGCGCCCCCGCACCCTGCCCAAGGAATTTAAAGAAAGGTCAAAGGAAATGTCTGAAATTGCACAAGGGTTGGTGCTGATGCTTGCGGGCATGGGCATCGTGTTTGCATTCCTACTCGTCCTCATCGGCGTGACGCTTGTCACGATGAAGGGCCTTGCGAAGTTCGACTACATCTTCCCGAAGGAAGCGCCGAAGAAGGCCCCGCAGAAGGCGGCGGCGAACGACGACGAAAACGTCGCGCTCGTCCTCGCGGTGGCGCTGAATGGATAGGAGGAGGGGGTGGAGGAACGGACGGGGGCTCCGGCGCCCCCGCACCCCGCCCAAGGAGAAAGGTTAATGCCCAGTTTGGACGCCCCCGCACCCCGCCCAAGGAATTTTTAAAAGAAAGGTAAGAAAAATGGCCAAGAAAACAGTCAAGTTCATGCTCACCGCGTTTCGCGACGGCTTCCAGTCGGTCGTCGGCGCGCGCGTTCTTTCCAAGGATTTCCTCCCCTGCGTGGAGGAGTGCTACGACGCCGGCATCCGCTGGTTCGAGGCGGGCGGCGGCGCGCGCTTCCAGTCGTGCTACTTCTACTGCCAGGAAGATGCGTTCGACGTGATGGACGCGTTTCGCCGGGCGGCCCCCGAAGCCGACCTCCAGACGCTCTCGCGCGGCGTGAACGTCGTCGGCCTCGAATCGCAGAGCTCCGACATGATCAAGCTCCACGCGCAGATGTTCAAGAAGCACGGCATGTCGTCCATCCGCAACTTCGACGCGCTGAACGACGTCAACAACCTGAAGTGGTCGGGCCAGTGCATCCACGACGCGGGGCTGAACCACGAGGTCGTCGTCACGATGATGGGCCTGCCGCCCGGCATCGACAACCAGGGCACGCACACGCCGGAGTTCTACCGCGACCGCCTGCGGATGATCATGGACGCGGGCATTCCCTTCGACCGCGTGGCGTTCAAGGACGCGTCCGGCACCTCGACGCCGACGACCGTCTACAACACGATGAAGCTCGCCCGCGAACTGCTCGGCAAGGACGTGCACATCCAGTTCCACTCGCACGAGACGGCGGGCAACGGCGTCGCGTGCTACCTCGCGGCGCTCCGCGGCGGCGCGGACGGCATTGACCTC
>JAFPYE010000070.1 GCA_017412325.1 Kiritimatiellia bacterium
ATCGCCTATACGTGCGTGCGCGAACTGGGGCTGTTGCGCGTCAACGGCGCGCTGATCGTCCTTTTCTTCAGCGCGTTTTCGACGTTCGCCTCGCTGCCGTTCTTCGCGGCCGCGCCCGACCCGATGACGGGGGCGCAGCTGCTCGTCATGATCGGCGCCGGATGCGCGGCGGCGGTGGGGCAGTTCGGCGTGACGGCGGCCTACCGCTTTGCGCCGCCGCACGAAATTGCGGTCTTCGACTATACGAACGTCATCTTTACGGCGCTTTTCGGGTTCTTCTTCTTCGCGCAGGTGCCGGATCTCCTGTCGGTGGCGGGCTTTTCCGTCATCGTCCTCGCAGCCGTTCTCTCCTCGCGGCCTCCGTCGGGCAAAATCTGACTGACGCGCGCAAGCGGGATTTGATATACTACATGCGGTCATGAAAAAGATCGAGATCTTGCCCTCTCTCCTGGCGGCGGACTACGGATGGCTCGCCGACGGGATCCTGCGCGCCGAAGCGTCGGGCGCGGACGCGCTGCATATCGACATCATGGATCCGTCGTTCGTGCCCAATCTGTCGTTTGGGCCCGATATCGTCGCGCTTGCGCGCCGCACCGCGCCGAATTTCTACCGCAACGTCCACCTGATGATGCGCCGCCCCGACTTGTATCTGGAGGCGTTCGCCCAGGCGGGCGCGCAGACGATCCAAATCCACATCGAGGCGGATTGCGACCTTCACACGGAACTCGCGCGCATCCGCACGCTGGGCGTGAAGCCCGCCATCGTCCTCAACCCCGAAACGCCGGTCGAGCGGCTCACGCCCTACCTGGACGCGGTCGACGAGGTGCTGGTCATGACGGTGCATCCCGGCTACGGCGGCCAGAAGTTCATCGCCGACTGTCTCCCGAAGATCACGTGGCTGCGCGCGCGCCGCCCCGACTTGGACATCATGATCGACGGCGGGGCGAACGCCGAGACGGTGGTGGACGCGTTCAAGGCGGGCGCCAACCAGTTTGTCGCGGGTAGCTACCTCTATCGCCAGGCGGACATGAAGGCGGCGGTCGCGGAGTTGCGGGAAAGGATGGCGGCGGCGGTATGAACAGGAAAATCGTTTTGGGCGTGACGGGTTCGATTGCGGCCTACAAGGCGGCGGAACTGGTGCGGCTCTTCATCAAGAACGGCGACGAGGTGCACGTCATCCTGACGCCGGCGGCGTGCGAATTCGTCCGGCCGCTCACGTTCCAGACGCTGTCGCGCAACCCCGTCTCCGTCGAGCAGTTCGCCGCCCCCGCTGAGTGGAAGCCGGAGCACATTTCGCTCGCGGACTGCGCGGACCTCGTGGTGGTCGCGCCCGCGACGGCGAATACGCTCGCGAAGATGCGCTACGGGCTCGCGGACAACCTCCTGACGGCGACGCTGCTGGCGACGAAGGCGCCGATTGTCGTCGCGCCCGCAATGAACACCGGCATGTGGGAGAGCGCGGTCACGCAGGAGAACCTGGCGGCGCTCAAGGCGCGCGGCGTCACGGTCGTCGAGCCGGGCGACGGCGAGCTCGCCTGCGGCGTGAAGGGCAAGGGGCGGATGATGGAGCCGGAGAAGATTTTCGCGGCCTGCGGAAAATGAAGACGGTTGTTGTCATACCGACCTACAACGAGAAGGAAAACGTGGCGGCGATGGCCGAGGCGGTGTGCGCGGCGTCGCCGGATGTGGAACTTCTCTTCGTGGACGACAATTCGCCCGACGGCACCGGCAACGTAATCGAACAGCTGATCGCCGTGCGGCGGGCGCGGGGCGAGGCAAACCTGCACGTCCTCCACCGCGAGAAGAAGGAGGGCCTGGGCCGCGCGTACGTGGCGGGCTTCCGGCGCGCGCTGGAGCTGGGCGCGGAGCGGATCGTGCAGATGGACTGCGACTTCAGCCACGACCCGCGCGACGTGGCGCGCCTCCTCGCCGAGGACGCGGATCTCGTGATCGGCTCGCGCTACGTGGCGGGCGGCGGCACGCCCGGCTGGCCGTTCCGGCGGCGGCTCATCTCGCGCGCGGGCGGGCTTTTCATCCGCACGGTCACCGGGATGCCGATCAAGGACCCGACGGGCGGCTTCAAGGCGTGGACGGCGGCGGCGCTCGCCACCATCGATTTCGCGTCGGTCCAGAGCGCGGGCTATTCGTTTCAGCTGGAAATGAACCATCGCGCCTGGCGGGCGGGGCTGCGGATCAAGGAGATTCCAATCCAGTTCACCGACCGCACGCGCGGCGTCTCGAAAATCACGCCCGGCATCGCGCTCGAATCGATCCGGATTTCGCTGCGCCTGCGCCGGGGCAGCAAGAAAGGCCACAACAAATGAAGACAAAGCCGCTTTTTCTCGTGATGTCCGCGCCGTCGGGGTGCGGCAAGTCGACGCTCATCGACATGCTGCTGCAGGAATACCACGACATCGTCTATTCCATCAGCTGCACCACGCGCGCGCCGCGCGGCGAGGAGGAGGACGGGCTCGACTACCACTTCCTCACCCGCGCGCGGTTCGAGGAGCTGATCGCCGCGAACGCCTTCATTGAATACGCAAAGGTGCACGACAACTACTACGGCACGCTGAAGTCGCCCATCGAGGAGGTGCTGGCCGAGGGCAACTCGATGATCCTCGACATCGACGTACAGGGCGCGGCGAAGGTGCGCGACTACGTGCAGAAGCTCCCGAACAACGATCCGCTCAAGATCGGCTACGTCGACGTCTTCATCCTGCCGCCGTCGATGGAGGAACTGCGGCGCCGCCTGGAAGGGCGCGGCACCGATGCGCCGGCTGTCATCGAGAAGCGGCTCGCCAACGCGGAAGGGGAGATCGCGCGCGCCGACGAATACATGTTCAAGGTGACGAACGACGACCTGTCGATGGCCTACAAGCGGCTGTGCGACCTCATCGACGCGCTGTCGGGGCGGATGTAGGCCGCCCGCGGGGCGCCGTCCGCCGGGCGCCGCCGGACGGAAGATTACCCTTGCCTAACAATGACGTCTTTTGAGATAATATCATCCACTAGGGGAAATTTTTTACTCAACCACAAGGAAAAAAGAATGAGCAAACTAGAAACGATGACGCCGGAGCTCCGTGCCTTCGTCGAGGAGTGGAAGACGAAGCCGGGCAACCTCATCATGGTCCTCCACCGCGTCCAGCAGACGTATGGCTACATTCCGCGCGAGATCGCGATCGAAATCAGCCAGATGCTCGACGTCCCGCTCGCCAAGATCTACGGCGTCGTGACGTTCTACAACTTCTTCCGCCTCCAGAAGGCCGGCAAGTACAACATCCAGGTCTGCCTCGGCACCGCCTGCTACCTGCGCGGCGGCGACGACATCATCAAGGAGCTGGAGCGCCAGCTCGGCGTCGGCCTCAACGCGACCACGCCCGACGGGCTCTTCTCGGTCGAGGCCGTCCGCTGCCTCGGCTGCTGCGGCCTCGCGCCGGTGGCGGTCGTCAACGGCGAAGTCCACGGCAAGCTGGAAGTCAAGGACGTCACGGGCATCATCCAGCAGTACCGCGACCGCGGCTGAAGCGCCGCGCGAAAACGGAAACCACTTTAAACGAAGGATAAAAGACAATGGCCAAACTGACATTGGAAGACCTGCGCAAGATGCGCGGCGAGAAGCAGAAGGCGATGGCGATGCGCGACTCCTCCAACAAGGACGTGCAGGTGATCGTCGGCATGGGCACCTGCGGCATTGCGGCGGGCGCGAAGGAGACGTTCACGGCGCTCATGGACGCGATCACCGAGAAGAACCTCGCGAACGTCCTCATCCGGCAGACGGGCTGCATGGGCCTGTGCCACTCCGAACCGACCGTCGAGGTCATCGTTCCGGGCATGCCCGCCGTCATCTACGGCAACGTCGACGCCGCCACTGCGCGCGAAGTCGTCGAGAAGCATATCGTCGGCCACCAGCTGATCGACAACAAGATCTGCGACCGTCCGTCGATCGACATCATCAAGCAGGGGTAAGAAACCGCGTCCCGCGCCTCACGTCTCGCGCCGATTGACCCGAGACGCCGGACGCGAGACGAGTAGGAGAAACAACCATGGCATACGAATCATACGTTTTGGTCTGCGGCGGCACCGCGTGCTGCTCGGGCGGCGGCACGGACGTCGTCGAGGCGTTCAAGAAGGAACTCGCCGCGCAGGGGCTCGCCGAAAAGGTGCAGGTCGTCGTCACCGGCTGCCTGGGCTTCTGCGAGCAGGGCCCCATCGTCAAGATCCTCCCGCAGGGCACGTTCTACGTGCAGGTCAAGGAGGCGGACGTCAAGGAAATCGTCGCGGAGCACCTCGTCAAGGGCCGCGTCGTGCAGCGTCTCTGCTACGACCCCGAGCAGGCGAAGAAGCTCGTCGCCGAGGCGAACATCCCGTTCTACCAGAAGCAGTACCGCATCGTCCTGCGCAACTGCGGCGTGATCGACCCCGAGAAGATCGAGGACTACATCGCGCGCGACGGCTACAAGGCGATCGAGAAGGTGCTCTTCGAGATGACGCCCGAGCAGGTCGTCGAGGAAATGCTCAAGTCGGGCCTGCGCGGCCGCGGCGGCGCGGGCTTCCCCACCGGCATGAAGTGGAAGTTCGCCCAGCAGCAGCCCAAGGGCCAGAAGTACATGGTCTGCAACGCCGACGAGGGCGACCCCGGCGCGTACATGGACCGCTC
>JAFPYE010000071.1 GCA_017412325.1 Kiritimatiellia bacterium
GCGTCCGGCGGCGCCGGCGGCGGTGCTGGCGCGGACCGGACGCTGGCGGCAATACGAGCCGTTTACGGCGACTGTCGACGAGAAGGTCGTCCTGAAGGTGCTTGACGCGCTGACACTGGCCGAGATCGAGGACTTGATCAGTGCGGCGGACATGGCGAAGCTCGGCTTGGGGCCGGCGGATTTCGGGCTGGCGGATCCCGTCCTGTCGCTGGAGGTCGAAGGCGAGGGCTTTTCCTCGCGTCTGACGTTCGGCGCGCCGACGCCCGCCGGCACGGGCGTCTACGTGGCGGTGGCGGGCGAGGACGCGGTCTATGTCGTCGCGTCCAACGTGTTTGCGGCGGTCGACCTGCCGGTCGACGGCTTCCGCCGCCGGTCGGTCCTGCCGGTCGACGTGGAGATGGTGCAGTCGTTCGACGTCAAGCGCGGCTCGGGCTCGTTCATGCGCTTCGTGCGCGAAGGCGAGCTCTGGAAGATGGTCCAGCCGCAGGCCGCCTCGGCGTCCGCGCTGCAGGTGAAGACGCTCCTGGAGTCGCTCGTCGCCGCCGAAGCCGTCGACTTCATGTGGCCGATGGGCGTGGAGGGCGAGCCCGCCTCGGCGACGCCCGCGCTCCTGGCGGGCTACGGGCTCGATCCCGAGACGGCGGTGACGATTACCGTCAAGTGCGCGGACGCGCGCGACTGGCAGGTTTCGTTCGGCAAGGAGGCGAAGGAAGGGCAGGTCTACGCGCTCGTCCAGAACGCGGGCGCGGTCGTGACCGTCGATGCGGCGCTGAAGGACCTCGCGCTTGCGGAGACGGCGAGCTTCACCGACACGCGCCTCTTCCCGGTCGAGGCCGCCGCCGTCAGCCGCGTCTCGATTGCGGAAGGGGGCGAAACCTACCTGCTCGCGAAGGGCGAGGACGGCGCGTGGCACCTCGATGCGCCGGTCGCGGCGGCGACGGACACGGCGACGGTGAACGCGCTGCTGGAGCGGCTCTTTGCGCTGACGGCGGCCGACCGCGCGGACGTCGGCGTGACGGTGGCGCTCGCGACCAACCTCGCGCCCGCCGTCGTGACGCGCGCGGCGGCGCTCGGCGCGCTGCGGCTCGAGGACCTGCGCAGCCGCGAGATCCTGAGCATCGACCCGGCGCAGCTGAAGCGCCTCGTGGTGACGCGGCGCGGCGTCGAGAAGCCGACCGCCGTCGTCTACGATCCGGGCCGCCGCACGTGGAACGTGGAGGTCTCGCCCATCCCCGGCAAGGTGTCGCCCGCCGCCGTCGACGGCGTTGTCTCCATTCTCTCGCCGCTGACGGCGGAAAGCATCGTCCAGCTCAAGGCGTCCACCGCCGACCTGGGCGACTACGGGCTGGAGACGCCGCAGCTGACAATCGCCGTCGACCGCACGGGCGACGACACCGTCCGCCGCAACATCCTGATCGGCGACCGCGCCCCGAGCGGCGGGCTCTACGCGACGGTCGGCGCGGCGGACGTGGTGTTCGTGCTGCCCAAGGAAACGGTGTGGCAGCTGTATGCGCCGCTTGTCACGCGGCAGGGCGACGCGGAAGATTTGGAAAGGAAATAAGATGAAATACGACAAGAACCATGCGCTTCTCGAATGCGCGATCCCGGGGCTCCCCCAGAAAAGCGGCAAGGTCCGCGACGTCTTCGACCTGGGCGACAAGCTGCTGATGGTCGTGACCGACCGCATCAGCGCGTTTGACGTGATCCTGCCCTGCGGCGTTCCCGACAAGGGCAAGGTGCTGAACCAGCTCTCGCTCTTCTGGATGGAATTCCTGGGGATGAAGAACCACCTGATCACCGCGGACGTGGAGGCGTATCCCGCCGCGCTCCAGCCGTACAAGGAGGACCTGCGCGGGCGCTCGATGCTCGTCAAGAAGGTCGCGATGGTCGAGGTCGAGTGCATCGCGCGCGGGTACCTGACGGGCTCGGGCTGGAAGGAATACCAGAAGTCGCAGACCGTCAACGGCGAGCAGCTGCGCGCCGGCTACCAGAACGCGTCGAAGCTCGACGAGGTGCTCTTCACGCCGACGACCAAGGCGGCGATCGGCGACCACGACGAGGCGATCAACTTCGACGAGACCGTGCGGCTCGTCGGCGCCGAGACGGCGACGGCGCTCCGCGACACGACGATTGCGCTCTACAAGCGCGCGGCGGACTACGCCATCCAGCACGGCATCATCATCGCCGACACCAAGTTCGAGTTCGGCAAGGACGCGGACGGCTCGCTCATCCTCGCGGACGAGGTGCTGACGCCCGACTCCTCGCGTTTCTGGCCCGAGGCGAGCTATGCGGTGGGCGCCAACCCGCCGTCGCTCGACAAGCAGTACGTGCGCGACTGGCTCGACTCCATCCACTTCAACCACCAGCCGCCGGGCCCGGTTCTGCCGGACGACGTCATCCTGCGCACGCGCGAAATCTACGTCAAGGCGTACGAGGAACTGAGCGGCAAGAAGCTCGTTTGATTTCAAAAGAAGAAAAAGGAATCCCACCATGGGCATGTTCGATCAGATCAAGGAAGCGATGAAGATGCGTTCGGAAGCGAAGCGCATCCAGAACGAGATTGCGAAAATCACCGCCGAGTACGCGAACGGCGGCATCACCTGCGTGGCGCGCGGCGACATGTCGATCGTCTCGCTGACGTTCGCCGAGGGCGCCTACGACGAAGTGAAGGCCGGCAAGCCCGCCCGCTTCGAGACGATGCTCCTGAACGTCGTCAACGGCGCGCTCAAGAAGGCGCGCGACACGACCCAGGCCGAGATGGCGAAGCTGATGCAGGCCAACGGCATGGACGGGCTCTTCGGCGGCAAGTGATCGCGCCGCTGGCAGAGCTGGAGCTGCGCCTGTCGAAGCTGCCGGGTTTCGGGCGGCGTTCGGCGGCGCGCGCGGCGCTTGCGCTCGTGCGCGAGCCGGGGCGGCTCCTGGAGCCGCTGATGGCGGCGCTCCGCGACGCGAAGGACGGCGTCCGCTGCTGCTCGCGCTGCGGCGCGTTCACGACGGCGGACCGCGATCCCTGCGCCACCTGCACGGACGCGACGCGCGACGGCGCGCTTCTCTGCGTCGTCGAGGAACCGGCGGACATTCTACCCATCGAGGCGTCGGGCGTGTTCCGGGGGCGCTACCATACGCTTGGCGGCAAGCTTGTCCCGGCGCGACGGCAGGGGCCCGAGAAGCTGCGCTTTGCGGAACTCGTCGACCGCGTCGTGCGCGAGGGCGTCACCGAGGTGCTGCTCGCGCTGTCGACCGACATGGACGGCGACGCGACGGCGGGCTATGCGGCGGAGCTCCTGAAGGGAACCGGCGCAAAGGTGACGCGCCTCGCGTTCGGCCTGCCCGCCGATTCGGGCATCGCCTATTCCGACCCGCTGACGCTCCGCCGCGCCATTGTCGGCCGCCGCGACGTTTGATCGGGGCGCGGGGAGACTTGAGACTCCTTCCTAAATTTTGATAAACTACGGGCCATGAGGGCACAAATTTTCTTCATGGCCGCATTTCTGCTCGGCGGCGGGCTGGCGGCGGGGCCGAAGACGATGGCGATCCGCCAGCTGACGGACATGGACGCACCGACCGCCGCAGCCGCCGAAAAGGTCGTGCTCAATGGCGTCGTCCTGTTTGTCTCGGGCATCGAGCCGGGGCGCTTCGTCCTCGCCAATCCCGAGTCGCCGCGCCGGCCGGGCGTGACGGTCGTCGCCGCGCCGGACATCGAGATGCCGCAATTCGGCGACTGCGTGCAGGTGGAGGGCACGACCTTCTGGCGCGGCGATGCGGCGGCGGTGGCGGCCAGCCGCGTCGAGTACATCCGCGCGATGACGCTCCCGGTGGCGGCGGGCGCCAAGCAGTCGGACTTCCGGCAGGGCATGCTCGCGGGACGGCGCGTCTCGCTTCGCGGCACGGTCCGCGAGATGCGCATCGAGGAGGCGCCGACGGGCCCGGTCTCGCTCCTCTCGCTCTACATCGACAACTATACGACCTGCCTGCGGGTGCCGGGCGCGCTGGACGCGGGCCAGTACGTGGGCCGGGAGGTGCGCGCCGAGGGCCTGGCGGTCAGCCGCACCGGCAAGGACGGCGACTTCCTGGACGCGGAGCTCGAAGTCGCGGACGAAGACCACCTCGCCCTGATCCGCAACGACCAGGTGCCGCGCATCCTGCTCGTCGCGGCGATTCTCTTCGGCGTGGTGATCCTGTTCTTCGCGGGCATGTTCCTTGCGCTGTGGCTGCGGGCCGCGCGGGAGCGGCGGCGCGAGGAAGTGATCGCCGAAGAGCGGCGGCGCATGGCGGCGGACTTGCACGACACCATCGAGCAGCATCTGGCGGGCGCGAACCTGATCGCGGCGGGCGTGCTGGGGCTGGAGGACGTACCCGCCGACGTCGTGGAGGCGATGAAGTCGCTCGCGGGCCTCTTGGCGAACGCGAAGGCCGAGGTGCGCAGCGCGGTCATGAACCTGCGCGGCGCGGGGCTCGGCGACAAGCCGCTTGCGGAGGCGATCGGCGACATGGCCCGCTCGCTTGAGAAGGCGGGCGTGAAGGTGCGCAAGTGCCTGCGTGGGCTGCCCGAGACGCTGCCGGAGGGCGTCTACCAGGACATCATGCTCATCCTGCGCGAGGCGACGACGAACGCCGTCAAGCACGGCAAGGCGCAGCAGATCGTCTTCACGGGCGACCCCCTCCAGCCGAAGGGCTTTGTCCTCCGGGTGCTGAACGACGGCGCGCCGTTCGAGGTGTCGCGCGCGCTGGGGCCCGAGACGGGGCACTATGGCCTGAGCGGCATGCGCGAGCGCGCGCTGCGCAACCGCCTGGCGATCAGCTGGGGGCGCGCGGACAAGTGGACTTACATGGAACTGAGGAGCGAATCATGATCAAGGTGGTGGTGATCGACGACCATGCGGTCGTGCGCATGGGGCTGAAGTACGTCCTGGGCGTCAAGAAGCAGGACTTCGAGTTCGCGGGCGAATGGCCGGGCGGCGAAGGCGCGGTCGAATTCGTGGAGCGGACCAATCCCGACGTGGTGCTCCTCGACATCCACATGCCCGACCGGAACGGGCTGGCGGTGCTGCGCGAGCTGCGGGCGAAGCGTCCCGCGCAGAAGGTCATCATGCTGACGACGAGCGACGCCGACAACGACGTCTACGAGTCGCTGAACCTCGGCGCGAAGGGCTACCTGCTGAAGGACCGCGACGCGACGGAGATCACGAAGGCGCTGACGACGGTGATGAACGGCGGCAAGTATGTGCCGGAGGCGGTGAGGGAGCTCTTCCGCAAGCGGCAGATGACGCCCGACTTGACCGCGCGCGAGCTGGAGGTGCTGCGGCTGCTGCCGACGGGCATGACGAACGACGCCATCGCCGAGCGGCTGGGCGTGGGCAAGGACGCGATCAAGAACCACCTGCGGAACATCTTCGTGAAGCTCGACGTCAACGACCGCGTTTCCGCCGCCCGCGAGGCCGTCACGCGCGGCTTCCTGAAATAACCGGTCTAGCGCGCTCGCTTGACCGTCCGGCGGCGGATTTGGTATACTTTCTGCCACTATGGCAGCGCTATTTGTACCGAGAGACCGCAAGTCGCTTTTCCGCCAGTTCCTGGCGGGGATGTACGATGCCGTGGTGATCACCGACCCCAATGGCCACATCATCGAAATCAACCCCCGCGCGGAGGAGCATTTCGGCCACAACCAGGAGGACGTGATCGACAAGCCGATTTCCTTCTTCATCCCCGGCCTCAGCCCCGAGATCGTCCAGCGCGTGCGGCGCGGGCTCGAGGGCGACCGCCACATGGTGCTCGACGCAAACGGACTCAATCGGGACGGCACCAAGTTCGCCTGCGAGGTGACGGTCTCCGTCATCGACCTGATGGATCCCGGCGACCTCGTCTTCACCTGCCGCAACGTCGAGCGCCGCCGCCGCGTGAACGAGCTGCTGCGCGCGAAGGAAAGCGCCTTCGCGATCGCGCAGTCGGCCCTCTTCACCTGCGACAAGGACGGCAACTTCACCAGCGCCAACGACACCTTCCTCAAGATGTTCGACCTCGCCGACGAGGAGGACGCCAAGAAGCACGTGTTTGCCGACTACTTCACCGACGAGCCGCTGCCGGCCAACTTCCAGAAGGCGCTGGCGGGCGAAACGTCGACCATCGTCATCGTCGCCGAAAGCGCCGAGGAAGACGGCGACGACAACGAAATCGAAATCACGCTCGCGCCGAACCGCGAAGGTCGCAAGATCCGCGGCGTCGTCGGCAGCGTCATCAAGGTCTGACCGATGCGCAAAGCCCCCCAGCATGCGGCGGGGATAGCGTCGCTCGCGGTCAACAAGGCCGATCCCAAGGTCCTGCAGGACTTCCTGGCGCTCAAGTACGCGCTCTCGCGCCGCACCGCCAAGGCGATGATCGACGGCCGCAGCGTGTGGGTCAACCGCAAGTGCGTCTGGATCGCGCGCTTCGCGCTCAAGACGGGCGACGTCGTGGAAGTGCCCGACGCGGTCGTCCGGGGCGCGGTGCGCCAGTCGGCGCAGAGCGGCGCGCGGGACGCCGGGGGCGGCGCGGCAAAAGCGCCGCGGACGGAGACGCGCACCGTGCGCCACATCCGCGTCCTGTGGCAGGACGAACACTATCTCGTCTGCGACAAGCCGTCGGGCGTCCTCAGCTGCGACGACCCGAAGTCGGCGGAGTCGATCCTGCGCGAGCAGGAGAAGGTGCCGACGCTCGAGGCCGTCCACCGCCTCGACCGCGACACGACGGGCTGCCTGCTCTTCGCCAAGAACCATGCGGCGCTCGCGGCGGCGATCGACGTCTTCAAGACGCATGCGGTGACGAAGGTCTACCACGCGGTCGCGGCGGGGCCGATGAAGCTTGCCCGGATGGTCGTCGACGCGCCGCTCGACGGCGAAAAGGCGCTCTCGCGGGTGACGCGCGAGGCGGCGAGCGCCGATGCCTCGTTCCTGCGCGTCCGCATCGAGACGGGGCGCACCAACCAGATCCGGCGGCACCTGGCGTCGATCCGCCATCCGATCGTCGGCGACCGCGTCTTTGGGCTCAAGAACGCGCGCGATCCGCGCTTTATGAAAGTCGCGCGGCAGATGCTCCACGCCTCCACGCTGGAACTGCCGCATCCGCTCGTGCCGAAGGCGGCGATCAAGGTGCATGCGCCGCTGCCGGCCGATTTCCGCGCGGCGTTGAAACTCTTTGGAATGGGGAAGTGACGCAATGACGATTTCGGAGACGATTCAGGCGATGGCGGTGAAGGCGCGGGCGGCGGCGGCCGAACTGCGCATGCTCACGACCGCCGAGAAGAACGCGATCCTGCTGGCGATCGCGGCGGCGCTGGAATCGGAGAAGGGCGCGATCCAGGCGGCGAACGCGGCGGACGTCGCGGCGGCGCAGGCGGCCGGCCTTGCGGCGGCGCTCGTCGACCGGCTGACCTTGACCGATGCGCGGTTCGCGGCGATGGTCGAGGGCGTCCGGCATGTCGCGTCGCTGCCCGATCCCGTGGGCGAGGTCATCTGGACGCGCACCCGCCCGAGCGGCATCACGATCCGCAAGACGCGCGAGCCGTTCGGCGTGGTGGCGGTCGTCTTCGAGTCGCGGCCCAATGTGTTTGTCGATACGGCGGCCCTCTGCCTCAAGACGGGCAACGCGATCATCTTGCGCGGCGGCAAGGAGGCGGTGAAGAGCAACGCCGCGCTGGCGCGGGTTGTAAGAGCGGCATTGGCCGGGCGCAGCCCGGCCATCACTGCCAGCAGCCCGGCCATCACTGCCAGCTGTTCGGCCAGCCCTGCCAGCAGCCCGGCCATCACTGCCGCTGTCCAGTTTGTCGAGGTGCAGGACCATGCGGCGGTGGCGGAGCTCGTGCGCGCGGTGGGACTCATCGACGTCGCGATCCCGCGCGGCGGCGAGCGCCTGATCCGCGCGATGTGCGAAGCGGCGCTCATTCCCGTCCTGAAGCACTACAAGGGCGTCTGCCACGTCTACGTGGACGACAAGGCGGACCTCGGCATGGCGCTCACGATCCTCGACAACGCGAAGGTGCAGCGGCCGTCGGCGTGCAATGCGGCGGAGTGCCTCCTCGTGCATGAACGGCTCGCGCCGCTCTTCCTGCCGATGGTGCGCGCGTGGGCGAAGGACAGGGGCGTGACGCTGCACGACGACGGCGCGGGCGTGGAATACCTCTCGCTCGACCTGAACGTGGCGACGGTGCCGGACGTCCGCGCGGCCATCGACTACGTCAATGCGCACGGCTCGCACCACTCCGACGCGATCGTCACGAACGACGCGGCGCGCGCGGCGGCGTTCCTGCGCGACGTCGACTCGGCGTGCGTCTACCACAACGTCTCGACGCGCTTCACCGACGGCGCGGAGTTCGGGATGGGCGCGGAAATCGGGATTTCGACCGACAAGCTCCACGCGCGCGGGCCGATGGGGCTGGAGGAACTGACGACTTACAAATACGCCGTCACCGGTGACGGCGTGATTCGGAAAGGATGAAGGAATGGATCGATTGGCATATGTCGCGCGGCGACTCCTGTTGGTGATACCGACCTTCCTCGGCATCACCATCGTCTGCTTCACGCTCACGCGGTTCGTGCCCGGCGGCCCCGTCGAGATGCGCATGATGCGCCTCAAGGGCCTGGCGGCGCAGGGCGGCGGCGAGGCCGGCGGCGCGGGCGCGTCGGCGGTCGGCACGGTGTCGGAGGACTACCGCCGGCAGCTCGAGGCGCAGTACGGGTTCGACCGGCCGCTCGCGGTGCAGTACTGGGACTGGCTCGTCGTCAAGAAGATGGGCATGGAGCTGCCGAGCTACGACTACCCCAACAAGACGGCGTGGCAGCTCATCAAGTCGCGCATCCCGATCTCGGTCTGGTTCGGGCTTGCGTCGTTCATCCTGACGTACCTCATCTGCGTGCCGCTCGGCATCGCCAAGGCGCTGAAGCACCGGCAGGCGTTCGACGCGGTCTCGTCGCTCGTCGTCTTCATCGCCTACGCGATCCCGAGCTTCGCGCTCGCGATGATGCTCAAGATGTTCCTCTGCGGCACGGTCGAGGGGCTGGGCGACGTCTTCCCGCTCGGCGGCATCTCCAGCGACTTCGACGTCGACCCGACGTGGTGGGTGTGGTTCAAGGACCGCGCGTGGCACATGGTGCTGCCGATCTGCTGCTACGTGGCGGGCTCGTTCGCGATGCTGACGCTCCTTATGAAGAACTCGCTCCTGGACCAGATTTCCGCCGACTACGTGCGCACGGTGATCGCGAAGGGCGCGACGCGCAGCCGCGCGATCGGGCTGCACGCCTTCCGCAACGCGCTTATCCCGATCGCGACGGGCCTCGGGCCGATGATCGGCCTCCTCTTCGCGGGCTCCATCATCATCGAGTCCATCTTCGAGATCCCCGGCATGGGCCGCCTGTCGTGGGACGCGCTGATCGGCCGCGACTACGCCGTGTTCCTCGCGCTCCTCGCGCTGACCGCCAGTTTCCAGCTCGTCGGGAACCTCATTTCCGACGTCCTCTACATGATCATCGACCCCCGCATCGACTTCTCGAAAAAATGACACTCTTCTCACCTCTGACAAAGAAGCGCTTCCGCAGCTTCAAGCGCATCCGCCGCGCGTGGTGGTCGCTCATCGCCCTCGGCGTCATCTTCGTCTTCTGCATGCTCGCGGACGTCGTCTGCCCGTGCGACCCGCGCGCGGTCGTCGACACCGCGACGCTGGAGAAATACCGAAAGCCCGTCGTCGAGGAGACGTACGACGTCAAGACGGCGCGTTTCAGCGTCAGCGGGCAGGAAGTGTTCGACTTCGAAGGGCCGGACGACGTCCGCGCGAAGGTCTTGAAGCTCCTTGACGACAGCCTTCGCCTCGGCGAGAACCCCATGGTCCGCCTGCGCGAAGCGTTCGGCGACGAATACGAGATTTCCCTGACCAAGCGGCAGGGATACGACCGGCTGTTCCTGGAGCCGAAGGCGCCGCCCGCCGTCACCCTGCGCGAGCTGCCCGCGCC
>JAFPYE010000072.1 GCA_017412325.1 Kiritimatiellia bacterium
AAGGGCGCGATGGATGTCGGGGCGATCGGGCGCCAGCTCAACAAGGGTGCCGCGCGCATCAAGGGCGCAGGCGTCCTTGTCGCAGCCGGGCGGCTCGGCGTCGATGCCGACGGCGTGGCGAAGGGGCTGCACTGGTTCCCGAAAAGCGCGTACGGCGTCTACAGGGCGGACGGCTGGATGGCGTCCGTCAAGTGCGAGACGAAGTCGATCCGCGGCACGGAGGTCGTGAACGAGGACAACATGCTCGGCGCGCATTTGGCGGACGGCGCGCTTTTCTCCTCTGTCACAGGCGATGAGTATCGCGATATCTTTCCGCTCTGGAACTGGCGGCACATCCCCGGAACGACGTCCTACGACGTTGAGTCGGTCGATTGGAAGAGTCGCAACCGGGCGGAGGCGGCGGAACGCGACGGCGATACGGTGCGCTTCCGGCTTGACCGCGCGGGGCTGACGGCAGAGACGACCTGGCACTTCTCGCCGCAGGGTGTCGAGGTTGAAGTCACGGACATCACGGCGACGAACGGGCTGCCCGTCGTCACGACGGTCGAACAGTCGCTCGCCCGGCCGAACGCAGCGTGGCGGCGGGAAGGGGACGGGATTGTGGCGGTCAACGGCGCGATTCGCTATTTTGTTCCGTCGAACGCCGTGGTGCGGATCGAAGCGCGCACGGGCAGCTGGCGGCGTCACATGGGCGCGGCCGCGAACGAAGAGGCGCGTGGCCGTGTCTTCGAGATCACAATCCCGCACGGCGTCGATCCGTCCGGCGCGTCGTGCGCCTGGCGCACGGCCTTTTAAGGTCGCCGTCTGTCGCGAGGAACCGGCGATGGAAGACGACGAAAAAAAGGCGCGCGCAAACCGTCATGTTTGACGGACGGGAATGACAACTTGTCCGGCGCTGAAATATGATATAATGAAACCAATAACAACAAAAGGAAAAAAGGAACGCATGAAAAAGAAACTGGGACTCGCCGCGTGTTTGCTTGCAGGAGTTGTTGTCGCGGGAGTTGTCGTCGCGGGAATGTCGGCGCGGGCCTGCGCGCCGTGTGATGCGGTCGCCGCCGAACGCGACGCCGCGATGAACCGCGCGAAGGCGCGGCTCGCGACGCTGACGCTCGACGAAAAAGTGCTGCTCACGGGCGGCTCGGGGTCGATGACGATGAAGGTGCCGGGCGCGGAAGCCGAATGGCAGTTCAGCGACTCGTCGCATACCGTGCGCGCCAACATGGAGCGCTGGACGTGGGACTGCACCGACACGAACGACGAGGCGACCGTGCTGCCGACGCTCTCCGCGCTCGCCTCGACCTGGAACCGCGACCTCGCGGCGGCGCACGGCCACGTCATCGGCGAGGAGGCGCGCGCGCGCGGCAAGGACCAGATGCTCGGCCCCGGCGTCAACATCATGCGCGACCCGCGCTGCGGCCGCAACTGGGAATACATGAGCGAGGACCCGTGCCTCACGGCCAAGCTGGCGGTCGAGGAGATCAAGGCGCTCCAGTCCCACGACGTGGCCGCCTGCGTCAAGCACTTCGCGCTCAACAACCAGGAGCTGAACCGCTATGAGGTCGATACGGTCTGCGACGAGCGCGCGCTGAACGAAATCTACCTGCCGGCGTTCGAGGCGGCGGTGAAGGATGCGGACGTGTGGAGCGTGATGACGAGCTACAACAAGGTCGACGGCGACTGGGCGAGCGAGAACGCCTATCTCCAGCGCGGCATCCTGCGCGACCGCTGGCACTTCCGGGGGATGGTCGTCACCGACTGGGGCGGGGCGCATTCGACCGTCAAGGGGGCGCTCGCGGGCGGCGGCGTGGAGATGAACCGCGGCCAGGACATCCGCTACTTCACGAACCCGAAGGAAGGGACGCTCCCCCTGGCGGACGCGGTGCGCGCGGGCGAGGTGCCGGAGGCGGTCGTGGACGAGATGGCGCTCCACACGCTTTACGTCCTGGAGCGCGCGAAGTTCTGGACGCCCGCCGCGCGCGCGACGGGCTCGCGCAACACGCCGGAGCACCAGGCCGTGGCGCGCGCCATCGGCGAAGAGGCGATTACGCTGCTCAAGAACGACGACGGCGTGCTGCCGCTCGACGGCGCGACGGCGAAGAAAATCCTCGTCGTCGGCAAGCTCGCCGAGACGCGCCACACGCTGAAGGGCTGGAGCGCGGAAGGGAAGCCCCTCTACGAAATCACGCCGCTCAAGGGCCTGCAGGACTACTTCGCCGCAAAGGGCCAGGCGGTCGAGCTCAAGCGCCTGCCGCTCGTCGCGAGCGACGGCGCGAACCTCGTGCACGACGTGATCGAGTCGTCGATCGGCACGTTCGACACGTCGGCGAAGGACGCGGGCATGAGCGTGCGCGCGTGGGAGACGAGCTATTACACCGACACGAAGGCGACGGACGGCGCGCCGTTCGCGACGGATTTTGCGCGCCAGCCGGGATTCGACGCGGGCACCGGCGTGCCGTACGAGGGGCTGAACCCCGCGAACTTCGCGGTCAAGTGGCGGACGCAGCTGCTGGCGCCGGAGACGGGCGACTACACGTTTGCGACGTTCATGGACCATCGCGGCGGCACGACCTTCTACCTGGACGGCCAGGTCATCGCCAAGGCGCACGAGTGCGACACGGTGTCGGTGCAGGTCGCGCTGGAGGCGGGCCGTTCCTACGATTTCGCGGTCGTCTACGAAGGCGACACGGGCGAGCATCGCGTGAGGTTCGGCTGGCGGCTGCCGAGCGAGTCTGGCCGCCTGGAGGACATCCGGCGCGAGGCGGCGGATGCGGACGCGGTGCTGGTCTTCACGGGCACGGAGGTCGGGCACGGCCGCGCGCTGGAGTGCGAGGGCGGCGACCGGCCGAACCTCCTCCTGCCGGAAGGGCACGACGCGGCGATTGCGGAAGTGCTGTCGTGGGGACTCAAGAACCTGGTCATCATCACGCATTCGGGCGCGCCGCTCGAACTGCCGTGGGCGGACAAGGCGGCGACGATTCTGCAGCATCCGTATCTGGGCCAGGAGGCGGGCGGGCCGCTCGCGCGCGTCCTCTTCGGCGACGTGAACCCGTCGGGCAAGCTGCCGTGCACGTGGCCGGTGAAGCTGGCGGATACGCCGGTTGCGCGCAAGGGCACGTACACGGCAGAGCGGTCGGTCTACAACGAGGGCGTCTTCGTCGGCTACCGCTGGTACGAGAAGGAGGCGATCCGGCCGCTCTTCGCGTTCGGCCACGGACTCAGCTACACGACGTTCGCATACGGCGCGGCCAAGGTCGAGCAGACGGGTGCTGCCGCGTTCGTCGTCCGCGTCCCCGTCACCAACACGGGCAAGGTCGCGGGCAAGGAGACGGTGCAGCTCTACGTCGCGCCCGTCGCGGCGAAAGTGCCGCGCCCCGTGAAGGAGCTGAAGGATTTCGCCAAGGTCGAGCTGAAGCCGGGCGAGACGAAGACGGTGACGCTCGCCGTCACGCCGCGCGACCTCGCCTATTGGGACGTGGGCTCTCACGGCTGGCGCACGGACGCGGGCGACTACCGCCTGCTCGTCGGCTCGGCGTCCGACGACATCCGCGCGGAGGCGACGGTCACGGTCGCCGACTGACCGGTTGCGTTGAAGCCGTGGGGCGGATTATGATATACTACCACCAATCACCCAACAGGAGAAAAGATGAAGATTGCGATTGGTGCCGACCACGGTGGCTATGAACTGAAGACTGCGCTTGTTGCCGCGCTTGCGGGCA
>JAFPYE010000073.1 GCA_017412325.1 Kiritimatiellia bacterium
AGCGTCGTCGCGCCCCGGCGGTGGAACCGGAAGAAGTCGCAGAGCGAGGCGACGACCGTCTCCGCGATCGAGATCGCGCTCGTCAGCGCCGCGAAGAGGGCGAGCGCAAAGAACGCGACGGCGACCACCGACCCGCCCGGCAGCGCGGCGAAGACCTGCGGCAGCGAGACGAACATGAGCCCCACGCCCGCCGTGCGCGCAAGCTCCTCGCCGCCGAACGCGAACGCGGGCGGGATGATGATCGCGCCCGCCAGCACCGCGACGAAGGTGTCGATGACGCCGATGCGCAGCGACGACCGCCCGATGTCCGCCGACTTCGGCATGTAGGAGCCGTAGGTGACGAGGATGCCCATCGCAAGCGAGAGCGAGAAGAACATCTGCCCCATCGCGGCGAGAATCGTCTTGGCGAGCAGCGCCGGCGAAAACGTGCCGTCCGGGTTGCAGAGCCGCGAGAAGTCGGGCACGAGGTAGTACTTGAGCCCCGCCGCCGCGTCGGGCCGCGTCACCGTGAACGCGGCAACGCCGACCGTGAGCGCGAGGAGGAGCGGCATCAGGACCTTGTTGGAGCCCTCGATCCCCTTCTTGACGCCGAGGTAGATCATCGCAAAGGTCGCCGTCGCGAAGACCGCCGTGCAGCCGAGCGTCTCGGCGGGGCACGCGGTGAAGGCGGCGAAGAATTCCTTCTCCGCCATGCCGCCGGGATGGACGAGGTAGCCCCAGAGGTAGCGCAGCACCCAGCCGCCGATGACGCAGTAGTACGGCAGGATGAGCGCGGGCACGAGCGTCCCCAGCCAGCCGACCGCCGCCCACTTCCTGTTCAGCGACGCGAACGCCAACACCGCGCTCAGGCGCGTCGCGCGCCCGACGGCGATTTCGGTGATCATCAGGAAGACGCCGAAGACGAAGAAGAGCGCGATGTAGACGAGGATGAAGATGCCGCCGCCGTAGGTCGCGGCGCTCGCCGGAAAGCGCCAGAGGTTGCCGAGCCCCACCGCGCTCGCCGCCGCCGCCAGGATAAAGGCCATCTGGCCCGACCAATTCGCCCGCTCGCCGTTCTTCTTCGTCATCTTTTCGACCTCGTTTTCGCAAACCGACCCTTGGACAGCGCCGCGCCCGCCAGCACCAGCGCGAGCCCCGGCACGAGAAAGACCAAATAGCGTTCGGCGAGGCGCGACTCCTCCTCGTTCTGCTCCTTCGCCGCGACCTGCCGCAGGAACTTGCGGTAGATGGCGCCGAGCGTCGTTTCCGCCGTGCCCGCCGTCGCGAGCGGCACGTACCGCCCGCCCGACGCCTCCGACACCGCCTTGAGCGCCGCCTCCTCCAGCTTGACGACGACGGGCTGGCCGTCGAACTGCTGTACGCCCCGGCCGTCTTCGGCGGGAATCGTCGCGCCGTGGCGCGGGTCGCCGATGCCGACGGTGAAGACGGGGATGCCGCGCTTCTTCGCGCGCGCCGCCGCGTCGAGCGCCTCGCCGCGCAAATCGCCGCCGTCGGAAATGAGGATGATCGCGTTGTGGTCGTCCGCCACTGCGGGCAGCGCGTCGAGGCAGGCGTTGATCGCCGAGCCGAGCGACGTCTCGCCGCGCGGCGCGGAATCGGGCGTGAGCGATTCAAGCGCGCTGCGCAGGTAGGCGCGGTCGGTCGTCAGGGGGCAGATCGCGACGCCCGTGCGCCGGAACGCGACGAGCGCGCAGCGGTCGCCCGCGAGCGAATCGATCAGGTCGGCGACGTCGGCTTTCGCGCGCTCCAGCCGGTTCGGGCGCACGTCGGCGGCGAGCATCGAGCGCGAGACGTCGATGGCGACGACGACGTTGCGGCTGCGCGCCACGTGCCGCTCGAGCGTCTGGCCCCACTGCGGCCGCGCCGCCGCGAAGAGGACGAGGACGAGCCCCGCGAGGACGCACGCCGTCTGCACGCCCGCGAACGGCGTCCGGGGGACGTCCCGCGTCAGGCGCGCCAGCGCCTTTTCGCGCCGCGCCTTCAGGAACGACCAGAAGAACCCCGCGAACGGAACCGCCGCGGCCAGGACGAGAAAGATGGGAGAGGCGAAGCGCATGGATCAGTGGTCGTGCCGGCCTTCGCCGTGCCAGGGGACGAACGCGGGCACCGCGTCAATGCCCGCCGCGAGGCGCTGGCGGACGGCTTCGTAGACGAGGATCGTCGCGGCGGCGGAGACGTTGAGCGAATCGGCGAGCCCCAGCATCGGGATGCGGACGCGCAGCTCGGCGCCGTCCATCCACTTGGCCGTCAGCCCATACTGCTCCGCGCCGAGCGCAATCGCGACGTTGCCCGTCAGGTCGACTTCGAAATGCAGCTTTTCGGCGTGCGGCGTCGCGGCGAGGATCTTGAAGCCGCGCGCCTTCAGGAACGCCAGCGCCTCGTCGCTCGTCGCCTCGACGATCGGCACCGAGAACATCGTGCCGGTCGACGCGCGCACGACGTTCGGGTTGTGGATGTCGGTCGTGCGGTCGCAGACGATGACCGCCGCGACCTTCGCCGCGTCCGCCGAGCGGAGGATCGTGCCGAGGTTGCCGGGCTTCTCGATGGCTTCGGTCACGATGACGAGCGCGTTGTCGGGCAGCTGGAGGTCGGCGAGCTTGACGGACACGTGCGGGCCGACCATCAGGAGGCCGTCGGGGCGCTCCTTGTAGGCGATCTTCTCGAAGCAGGTCTTCGAGCACGTGTAGACGTCCGCGCCCCGCTGCGCCGCGTCCGCGACGAGCGCGGGCTCGTTCTCGTTCTTGAGGTAGAACTCGGGGCAGTGGAAGATCGCGCGCGGGCGGTAGCCGTTGTCGAGCGCGCGGCGGCATTCGCGGTAGCCCTCGACGATCATCTCGCCCGACGACTCGCGCGCCGAGCAGCTGCGCAGCTTGACGACGTACTTGAGTTTCGGATTGCTGGGACTCGTAATCTCCATCGGGGGATAGTATATCAAAATCTCGCGCCCCGGGCGCGTCGTCAGAGCGCGTCTTCCTGCGACTGGAGGAAGTCGCGCGCGAGGGAGAGCCCTTCCACCGTCTCCAGCCCGCCGACCGCCTCGGCGAGTTCGCTCCGCTGGATCGCATATTCCTCCGCGCCCTTCCGGTGCGTGAAGGTCAGCTCGAAGTCGCCTGGATAGTTGAAGAGCATCATCACCATCCCCACGAGGTCGCCCATCGGCGGCAGGTCGATGTGCCGCGCCGAAAACGAATACTTCAGCTCCGTGCCGACGCCCTTCTCCGACGTGAGCGACACCGCGCCGTCCGTCGATTCGCACAGCTGCTTCAGGATCGGCAGCCCCAGCCCCACCTTGCGCTTGTCGTGCTTGCCGGGCTCGGTGTAGAACGGGTTGAACGCGCGCGCCTGCGTCGCAGCGTCCATCCCCTTGCCGTCGTCCGCGATGGTGACGGCGATCGTCGCGCCGTCCTCGACGAGCGTGAGCGACACGTGCTTCGCCCCCGCCTCGATGGCGTTCTGGGTCGTGTCGGCGATGACATCTGCAAGGGTCGCGTGCATCAGAATTTCGTCAGTCGTGGTGAAAGCGTCGTCGCCTGGCGCGCGAACGCGTCCTTGAGCGCGGCGACGGAGAACGCGGGAATTTCGGCCTCGGTCCAGACACGCGCGACGTCGTCGAGGTTGTGCGCGTCGGAGCTGCGCGTGACGGCGTAGCCCGCCGCCCGGGGGAGCCACACCGTCTCGTCGGCCGTGCGCGAGAGCTCCACCGCGTCGAACTGCCCGTCCCCGGGGATGCCGCCCAGCTGCGAAAACACCGAAAACGCGCTGCGGTCGATGTGCGCGGCGAGGTAGAGCCCGCCGAGCGCGTGGCACTTCGCGGAGACTTCGGGGATCGTCTTGCGGCAGCCCATCGCCAGGATCCGCCACTCCAGCTCCACGATGTCGTCGTCCCACGTCACGACCGGCTGGTCGCCGAACGTGTCGGGGTCGTTCACGCGCTTGGGCATCGCGGCATAGACCCACTCCGTCATCGCGAGCGCCTGTTC
>JAFPYE010000074.1 GCA_017412325.1 Kiritimatiellia bacterium
CTGACGATCTGGCCGAGCCACTTGAGGTCGTTCGGCAGCTCCCCGCTTTCCACCTCCGCGCCGAGCTTCTGGCAGAGGATGCGGCGGAAGTATTCGTGGCGCGTGTAGCTGAGGAACGAACGGCTGTCCGTCAGCATGCCGACGAAGTTGCCGAGCGAGCCCAGCGCCGACAGCGCCTCGATCTGCTTGCGCATGCCGTCCTTCTGGTCGAGGAACCACCACGCGCTTCCCAGCTGGATCTTGCCGCGGTAGGGCGCCTTCTGGAAGCAGCCCATCACCGTCGCCAGCATCTCGTTGTCCTTCGGGTTGAGGGAGTAGAGGATGCAGCGCGGCAGCGCGTCTTCGCGCTCCAGGCGGTCGAAGAGCCGGGCGAGGTTTTCCGTCACCGACCAGTCGCCAATGCAGTCGAAGCCCGTGTCCGGCCCCATCACGTCGTACATCGCGCCGTTGAGGTCCCGGAGGCAGTTGTAGTGAAGCTGGGTCGTCCAGTTCGCCCGGCAGTCGGCCTTGAGCCCCTCGAAGAGCCACGCGCTCTTGAACTTCAGCGCCTCCTCGGGCGTGACCGCCTTGCCGCCGCGCGCCTTCTTGAAGATGCGCCGGACCTCCGCCTCGGTATACGGCGCGGCGAAGATCTCGGTGATGCCATAATCGGAGACGACGCAGCCCGCCTGCGCGAAGAAGTCGTGCCGCTTCGCCATCGCCGCGCAGAAGTCGTCGTAGGTCTTGACGGCCATCCCCGCCGCCGCGCCGAGCTTGTCCATCCAGTCGTTCCAGACCTTCGGCGTCTCGATCTTGGATGCCTTGTCCGAACGCCACGCCGGGCGGATCTGCGTCGCGAACGGCTTTTTCGCGATGGCAAGGTGGTATTCGAGCGAATCGACGGGATCGTCCGTCGTGCAGACGACGGCGACGTTCGACTTCTTCATGAGGCCGCGCGCCGAGAACCACTTGGCCTTGAGCTGCCGGTTGCACGTCTCGTAGATGCGCTTCGCGCTCGCGCCGCACAGGCGCTCCGTGACGCCGAAGTAGCGCGCGAGCTCCAGGTGCGACCAGTCGAAGAGCGGGTTCTTGACGAGCCGCTCCATCGTCTTCGCAAACGCCTCGAACTTCTCCCAGCCGGTCGCGCAGCCGTCCGTGCCGCGACCCGAGCAGAGCCGCTCGGCGAACCCGTTGGAGCGCATCTGACGCCACTTGTAGTGGTCGCCGCCGAGCCACACGTCGGCGATGTCGGTCCAGCGCCGGTCCTCCGCGATCTCCACCGGCGGCAGATGGCAGTGGTAGTCGATGATCGGCATCTTCTCCGCGTAGCCGTGGTAGAGCTCGCGCGCCGCCTTGGTGTTCAGCAGGAAGTCGGGGTTGATAAACGGTTTTTTGGTCGCCATGGCCGCGCTCCTTTACTTCGCCTTGATTTCCTTCGCCAGCACCGCCGCGTCCGCCGCCAGCTTTTCGATGGCCGCCCAGTCGTCGGCCTTGATCGCGTCCTTCGGCGCAATCCACGTGCCGCCGCAGCAGATGATCTCCGGCACGGCGAGGTAGTCGCCGACGTTCGAGAGCTTCACGCCGCCCGTCGGCATGAACTTGACGCCCGTCCAGCGGAATGCGCCGAGGAGGTCCTTGATGTACTTGACGCCGCCCGCCGATTCCGCCGGGAAGAACTTGACCATCTTGCAGCCGAGCGCGAGCGCCTGGCTCAGTTCCGAGGCCGTCGCCACGCCCGGGCAGAACGGCACGCCGAGCTCGTTCGCCGCCTTGACGATCGCGGGGTCGAACCCGGGGGCCACGCACGCCTGGGCGCCCGCCGCCTTCGCCGCGACGAGCTGCTCGAGCGTCAGCACCGTGCCCGCAATGAGCGTCGCGCCCGGCACCTCCGCCTTGATCTTGGCGATCGTCTCCGCCGCGCACGCGGTGCGGAAGGTGACCTCCAGGACCGGCAGCCCGCCCTTCACGAGCGCGCGCGCCAGCGGCACCGCCTTGTTGAGGTCGTCGATGACAATGACGGGGATGATGCCCGCGTCGCCGAGAGTCTTGATCATATCCATGGAATTCAATACCTTAGGAGTTGAGAGTTAAAAGTGATTGGAGGAGGTGGACGATCGACGTGAGACGAGAGGCGAGACCCGCGTCTCGTGCCTCATGTCCCCTGTCTCGTCGCACCCGTCCATTCGCCATCGACTTAGCGGTCCACGCGGGCGGAGCCGCCGCCCACGAGCTTTTCGACGTCCGCCTTGGTCGCCATCGACGTGTCGCCGGGCGTCGTCATCGCGAGCGCCCCGTGCGCCGCGCCGTAGTTCACCGCCTTCTCCGCGTCGTCGAAGGTCATGAAGCCGTAGACGAGGCCCGACGCGAACGAGTCGCCGCCGCCGACGCGGTCGTAGATCTCGAGGCCCGGGCGCTGAATGGACTGGTGCAGCTGCCCCTTGTACCAGCAGATCGCCGACCAGTCGTTGATCGTCGCGGACTTGACCGAGCGGAGCGTCGTCGCGACCGCCTTGAAGTTCGGATAGATGCTGACCGCCTTTTCGATCATCTTCCGGAAGCCCTCGATGGGCAGCGTCGTCAGGTTCTTGTCCACGCCCTCGACCTCGATGCCGAGCGCGGCGGTGAAGTCCTCCTCGTTGCCGATCATCACGTCGACGTACTTGGCGATCTCGCGGTTGACCGCCTGCGCCTTCGCATTGCCGCCGATGGACTTCCAGAGCGACGCGCGGAAGTTGAGGTCGTAGCTCGTCACCGTGCCGTACTTCTTGGCCGCCTTCAGCGCCTCGATGACGACGTCCGCCGTCGTCTCGGAAAGCGCGGCGTAGATGCCGCCCGTGTGGAACCACCGCACGCCCTCCTTGCC
>JAFPYE010000075.1 GCA_017412325.1 Kiritimatiellia bacterium
CGCCTGCCGCTCGCCTCGCCGATCTTCCGGCTGGCGTCGGACGTGCTGGGCGAGATGGACCCGCGCGGCGCGGTGTTCCAGTGGGACGGCGCGTCGATTCCGGTCGTGTCGGTCCTGCGCGAGGCGTCGGGCGCGGCGCCGCTCATCGTCGGCTGGGGCCAGGCGGACGACCGCATCCACAGCCCGAACGAAAGCTACTCCTTCGCGCAGTTCGCGAAGGCGCGCGCGTGGGCGGCCAAGATCCTCTCCGCGCTCGCGCAGTAGGGCGCGTGGGTCGCAATATGATATAATATTTCTTCTATGAACAAGATTGTCAGCAAGAAGCAGCTGTCGGACAACGTCTTCCAGATGGAGGTCGAAGCGGCGCTCATCGCGAACGAGCGCAAGGCCGGGCAGTTCATCATCCTCATGATCGACGAGGCGCTGGGCGAGCGCATCCCCCTCACCATCGCCGACGCCGATCCCGCGCGCGGCACGATCACGCTCATCTTCCAGACTGTCGGCGCGACGACGCTGAAACTTTCGAAACTGAACGTCGGCGATTCGCTCGCGGCGGTCCTGGGGCCGCTCGGCCGCCCCACTTCGATCCGCGGCGCGAACGGGGAGCCGGCGGGCCACGTCGTGTGCGTCGGCGGCGGCATCGGCGTCGCGCCCATGCACCCGATCGCGCAGGCGCTCAAGGCGGCGGGCAACAAGGTGACGATCATCATGGGCGCGCGCAACAAGTCGCTCTTCGTGATGGAAGACGAGATGCGCGCGATTGCGGGCGACGACCTCATCCTCATCACCGACGACGGCTCGTCGGGCCGCAAGGGGCTCGTCACCGAACCCCTGAAGGAGCTGTGCGAAGCGGGCGCGGTGGACGAGGTAATCGCCATCGGCCCGCCGATCATGATGAAGTTCGTGGCGCTGACGACGAAGCCCTACGGCGTCAAGACCGTCGCCTCGCTCAACACGATCATGATCGACGGCACGGGCATGTGCGGCGGCTGCCGCGTGTCGGTGGGCGGCGAGACGAAGTTCGTCTGCGTGGACGGGCCGGAGTTCGACGCGCACCAGGTGGACTGGGACCAGATGCTCAAGCGCATGGGCGCGTTCAAGCCGCAGGAGGCGGCGGCGAAGGACCACGTGTGCAATCTCTACAAAGGAATTTGACGATGACGCCGAAGGAACGCATGGCCATCCCCCCGCAGGCGATGCCCGAACAGGACGCGCAGGTGCGCGCGCACAACATGGACGAGGTCGCGCTCGGCTACACCGCCGAGATGGCGAAGACGGAGGCGTCGCGCTGCCTCCAGTGCCCGACGAAGCCGTGCAGGCAGGGCTGCCCCGTGGCGATCGACATCCCCGGCTTCCTCGCGGCGGCGGCGGACGGCGACTTCGCGAAGGCGCTCCGGATCATCCGCGAGACGTCGCTCCTCCCGGCGGTCTGCGGCCGCGTCTGCCCGCAGGAGAAGCAGTGCCAGAAGTTCTGCACGATGGGCAAGGCGCTGAAGGACGTGGACAAGGCGGTCGCCATCGGCCGCGTCGAGCGCTTCTGCGCCGACCTCGCGCGCGAAAACGGCACCGAGGAGCCGGTCACGTGCGCGCCGAAGACGGGCAAGAAGGTCGCCGTCATCGGCTCGGGCCCCGCGTCGATCACATGCGCGGCGGACTGCGCCAAGGCGGGGCACGACGTGACGCTCTTCGAGGCGTTCCACAAGTGCGGCGGCGTGCTCGTCTACGGCATTCCCGAATTCCGCCTGCCGAAGTCGATCGTGCGCCACGAGGTCGAGGGGCTGAAGAAGCTCGGCGTCCGGATCGAGACGAACTACTGCGTGGGCCGCACGCGCAAGGTCGCGGACCTGATGCGGAAGGACGGCTTCGACGCGGTGTTCGTCGGCACGGGCGCGGGGCTGCCGAAGTTCATGAACATCGAGGGCGAGAACCTGAACGGCGTCTTTTCGGCGAACGAATACCTGACGCGCGCGAACCTGATGAAGGCCTACCTCGAGGGCGAGGCGGACACGCCGTTCTGGCACGGCCGGCGCGTCGCGGTGCTGGGCGGCGGCAACGTCGCGATGGACGCGAGCCGCATGGCGCTCCGGCTTGGCGCGGAAAAGGTCTACCTCGTCTACCGCCGCTCGCTGGAGGAGATGCCCGCGCGCAAGGAGGAAGTGCACCACGCGAAGGAAGAGGGCGTCGACTTCCACCTGCTGGAGAACGCCAAGCGCATCCTCGGCGACGACAAGGGCTTTGTCCGCGGCCTCGAGTGCCTCAAGTACGAGCTGGGCGAGCCGGATGCATCGGGGCGGCGCAGCCCCGTGCCGATCCCCGGCAGCGAATTCACGCTCGACGTCGATACGGTCGTCGTGGCGGTCGGCAACGCGTCGAACCCGCTCATTCCGGCGACGACGGAGGGGCTGGAGGTCAACCGGCGCGGCAACATCGTCGTCGATCCCGAGACGAACATGACGTCGATTCCCGGCGTGTTCGCGGGCGGCGACATCGTGCTCGGCGCGGCGACCGTCATTCTCGCGATGGGCGAGGGCCGCCGCGCGGCGGCGGGCATCAACGCGTATCTCAAGAAGGAGCCGACCTCAGATGAAGAGCCGTAAAAAGCTGCTGGCCGTTGTGGCCGCGCTGGCCGCCGTGGCCGCGTTCGCGCATGAAGCCGCGCCCGCCTACCCGAACTTCGGGCTGCCGCGCACCGAGGACATGATGTTCCTTGTCCTCCAGATCGGCGTCATCATCTTCGCCGCGAAGGTGGGCGGCGCGCTCGCCTCGCTCCTCAAGATGCCGTCGATCCTCGGCGAACTGGCCGCGGGCATCGTCATCGGGCCGTGGGCGCTCGGCGGCATCCCGTTCCTCCCGAATGCATTCGGCGGGATGTTCAAGTACGGGCTCTTCCACGGCGCGGCGCTCAGCCAGATGAACGCCGCCGCGAACGGCCCGGCGACCGAGATGTTCGGCACGCTCGCGGGCAACCACGCGATGTTCGACGCGACCTCGCCCGCGCTCTACGGCATCGCGACGCTCGCCTCGATCATCCTCCTCTTCCTCTCGGGGCTCGAGACGAACCTTCGGATGTTCCTCAAGTACTCCTTCGTCGGCACGCTCGTCGGCGTCGGCGGCGTGGTCGTCTCGTTCCTGTTCGGCGACCTGTGCGCCGTCTACCTGCTGCCGCAGTTCTTCGACGCCTTCGCGTACCTGAAGGACCTGCCGCTCGCGCAGGCGATCACCAAGGAGGCGCCGCTCTACATGGGCATCATGTCCACCGCCACGTCGGTCGGCATCACCGCGCGCATCCTCTCCGAGAAGAAGAAGATGGATTCCGAGGAAGGCACGACCATCATGGCGGGCGCGGTCATCGACGACGTCCTCGGCCTCATCGTGCTCGCCATCGGCAACGGCATCATCGTCGCCGCGCGCGCGGGCGGCAGCGGGGGCGACGGCATGGACTGGGGCGAGATCGGCTTCGTCGCCGCGAAGGCGTTCGGCGTGTGGCTCGGCGCGACGCTCGTCGGCGTCCTGGCGGCGCGCTACCTCGCGCGGCTGCTGAAGTTCCTCTTCAAGTCGCCGGTCGTGATCGCGACGATGGCGTTCGGCCTTGCGCTCGTCCTCGCGGGCTTCTTCGAGATGATGGGGCTTGCCATGATCATCGGCGCGTACGTGATGGGCCTCGCGCTCTCGCGCACCGACCTCAAGCACCCGATCCAGGAAATGCTCACGCCCGTCTACACCTTCCTCGTGCCGATCTTCTTCTGCGCGATGGGCATGATGGTGGACCTCGGCGCGCTCTGCTCCAAGCCCGTCCTCGTCTTCGGCGCGATCTACACCGTGCTCGCCATCGCCGCCAAGGTGCTCGGCTGCATGGTGCCGTCGATGTGCTGCGGCTTCAACGTGCTGGGCGGGCTCCGCATCGGCGCGGGCATGGTGCCGCGCGGCGAGGTCGCCTTGATCGTCGCGGGCATCGGCCTCTCCGCCGGGTATCTCACGCAGGAGATCTTCGGCATCGGCATCCTGATGACGCTCGTCACCACGCTCGTTGCGCCGCCCGCGCTCGTCGCCCTGTTCGCGCCGAAGGCGAAGGGCGTCCGGCACCCGAAGGGCAGCAACGACGGCGCGCGCGAGGTGATGTTCGAGCTGGCGAACGAGGATGTCGCCGAGATGGTGATGGTCAAGCTCCTCCTCGAGTTCCGCAACGAGGGCTTCTTCACGACGTGCCTCTCGCACGCGGACGACATCTGGGAGATCGCGATGGACGACATCGAGCTGTCCATCCACCGCCACAAGAACAAGATCCGCTTCAACTGCACGCCCGCCGAGGAAGCCATCGTGATGACCGCGTGGATGGAGGTCGCCTCGCAGATGAACGACCTCGCGCGCTCCATCGCCAAGCCCATCCGCACGGAGGACGTGGAGCGGATGCTCGCCGAGACGACTGTGGCGAAGCGCGGGCACGAGGGCGTCGCCCGCTACCTGCGCGGCTTCGTGATGCTGCCGCGCTTCCAGGCGGCGAACAAGCGCGAGGCCATCGAGAAGATCGTCCGCGCGATGGCGAAGGAGTGCCCCCACCACGTGCTCGATCCCGAGGCCGCGATCGCGTGCGTCCTCAAGCGCGAGGAGTCGATGCCGACGGGGCTCGACCGCGGCATCGCCGTGCCGCATGGCCGCGACGCGACGGTGAAGGGCATCGTCGGCGCGGTCGCCGTGATGGACGACGCGCCGGACGGCGCGAACGGGCTCGCCGACTACGAGACGATCGACAAGAGCCCCGTGCGGGTGATCGTCCTCACCGTCGCGAACGACACGACGCAGACCCCCTACCTGAAGCTCATGAGCTTCATCTCGCGTTCGCTCCGCACGGACAACGGCGCGCAACGGCTCGCGGCGTGCAAGACCGTCGAGGAGATGCGCAAGTTCTTCCGCTCCGTGAAGTGATGGAACGCGGCGCGACCATTGCCGCCATCGCCACCGCGCCGGGACGCGGTGGCGTTGCCATTGTGCGCGTGAGCGGCGACAGGGCCTTTGCGATCGCCGAGGCGCTTGCGGGGAAAAAGCCGCACGTCGGCCGGGCCGTCTACGCGCGGTTCACGCAGCGCGACTGGCTCGACAGCGGCCTCGTGCTCGCGTTTGCCGCGCCGCACAGCTACACGGGCGAAGACGTGGTGGAGTTCCACTGCCACGGCGGCACGGTTGCGCCGCGCCGCGTGCTGGAGGCCTGCTTCGCGTTGGGCGCGCGGCTCGCGCGGCGCGGCGAATTCACGGAGCGCGCGTTCCTGAATGGCAAGCTCGACCTCGAAGCCGCCGAAAGCGTGCTCGACCTCATCAACGCCAAGACCGACCGCGCCGCTGCCGCCGCGCTCGCGGGGCTGGACGGCGAAAAGAAGAAGCGCCTCCGCGCGCTCTACGACGATGCGCTTGCGCTCGCGTCCGAGATTGAACATGCGCTCGACATCGACGAAGGCGAATTGCCGGACGATTTCCGGCCGCGCCTCACGGCGCAGCTCGCCGCGCTGAGGGCGCGCTTCGCCGACGCCGCGCGGCGCGCGCGCGAGGCAAGATCTTGCGCGACGGCGCGCTCGTCGTCCTGGCGGGGCCGCCGAACGCGGGCAAGTCGAGTTTGATGAACGCGCTTTTGGGCGAGCGGCGGACCATCGTCTCGGCGACGCCCGGCACGACGCGCGACTCGATTGAAGAGTGGCTGGACGTGGACGGCTACCCCGTGCGGCTCGTCGACACGGCGGGCCTGCGGACGACGGGCGATGCAATCGAGGGCGAGGGCGTGAAGCGCGCCGAGGAGCTGATCGAACGGGCCGACCTCGTGCTGGCGCTCGGCAACGTGGCGGGAACGGACGTGCGGCGCGTGATTCGCCTCCATGCGAAGTGCGACTTGGACGACGTGCGCGATCCGGCGCTGGGGCTCCGCGTCTCCGCCGTGACGGGCGAAGGGCTGGACGAGCTGCGGCGGGCGATTGCGGCGCAGTTGGAGTATCTGATGGAGAATGGCGAGGACAGTGATGGTCGGGCTGCGCCCGACCAATCCTCTGCTATCCTTCTTGCCGCCGCCCAGCTGCCCGCCGTCCTCGAC
>JAFPYE010000076.1 GCA_017412325.1 Kiritimatiellia bacterium
GACCGAGCGGCAGCACCCGGCCCCGAGGCGATGCCACTTGCTGCCACAGGTTAAATGCAATCCAGGCAGTTCAAATGCAACCTCTTGGGACTACGATGCATTTAACCTTACCATAGTTGCATTTACTCTGTCCGGCGACCGAGACTTCTCGAATCCTCATCTCGCGGGCGGCGGAACGGCGAGATCGAGACGGCCGGTCGGCGTCAGGTAATAGGTGTCGGGACGCGGCGGTGGGAAGCCGTCCGGAAACAGCCGCCGGGGACACATATATTTCTTTCTGACGAGCGTCGTGGCTCCGCCTTTGGTGATGACCATCACACCCGCCTTCTCGCCAAGCGCGAAGCCGGCGCCGCCCCGCTCCCCTGGGCATGTCAGCTTCAACGGCTGGTCCGCGTCCGGCGGATACAGGAGGTCGCGCGGATCGATATTCGCCGTCACCACGACAGGAAACCTGTCGTGATCCGGCGGATTGACGGCGATGCACCAGCTGTCCGCGAACGGGAAAGAAGCCCTGACAACGCCGAACTTCGCCCACAACGCCTGGACAAGCTGCGTTGAGTTCGTGAAAGCGGAAGGGTCGACGATCCACTCCCCGCCCGCTTCATGCTCCGTCTCGTTCTGCGTCAGGGAGACGAACAGCGCGCGGCCGCACATGGCCATCTGAAGCGATTGCGCGCGAATCCGCTCGGCGCGGGAGGAAATGAGGCCCCCCAACAGCAAGACGCCACCCAGCAGCAAGAAAACACCCCACACCCATCGCCGCGCACGCCGCGAAGTTCCGGGACTTACCGAAGGATCGCCTTCGCCAAAGGATCGCCTGTCAAGTTTCATTTCTGCCGCTATCTTATCATTTACGCATCCGGCGTGTCAAGCCGAGTGTTGCCAGCCGAGTGTTGCCAGCCGCGCTACTTGAAGCGGATCGGCTTGGGATTCGTCGCGCCCGGCACCTGCGGCCAGCGCTCGGGCGTCTTCGTGGAGCCGGGCTTGCCCCAGCCCTTGGTGCCTTTCTGCGCCGTGATGACCAGCTTCGGGTTGACGTTGCGAAACAGGAAGGAAAGGTCGCCTTCCAGCTCGGGCGCGTCGCCCGCGAACTTGATCTCCTCCAGCTGCCGCGCCCCCATGAACGCCCCTTCGCCCAGACTCATGATCGAGCTGGGCAGCAGGATCTGGCGGTTGTGGCTACCGCCAAAGGCGAAGTGCCCGATGTGCAGCACGCCCTTGCCGACCTTGATGCCGATGATATGCGGCGGACACGCCACGAGCCGCCGTCCGTTCCGGCTGTAGAGGATGCCGCCCAGCAGCTTGAAGCTCTCGTTCGCGGGATCCACTTCGTAGGTCTCCAGCGCGGGGCAGAACATGAACACGCCCGCCTCGCGTTCCAGGAACCGGCACTTCGCCAGGTTGACGCGCTTCAAGTTCGTGCAGCGGTTGAACGCCCACAGCCCCACCCGCTCCACCGACGGGGGGAAATCGATCTCCGTCAGCGCACTGCAGCCGAGGAAGCAACGGTTGCCGAGAACCTTGACCGTCGGCGGAATCTCCACGCCGGTCATCTCGGTGCATTCGAAAAACGCCAAGGCCCCCAGCTCGACGACCGGATAGCCGTCGACCTGCGACGGGATCGTCACCCGGCCGCGCGGCAGCGGCTCCACGCAGGGCTCGCCGCGCCGCTCGTCCTTGGCGCTCCACAGGATCGCCTCCCTTCCGTTCTCCTTGACGGTATAGCGCCAGGTGGCGCCGTCCACCACCGCCGTCCGATACGGCAGCCGCGACGGCGCGTTCGGCTCCGGCTGCGGGCGGGACGGCTCCACCGCCCGGACGGGTGCGGGAACTGGTTCGACGACGACGGGCTTCTCGGCGGGCGGCGGTTCGGCGGGCGGCGGCGGCTCGGCGGACGGCGGCGACTCGGCGGACGCCTCCACCGCCGCATCGGTTTCGGCAATCTCTGCCGCACCAGGCGCCCCGTCCTGCGTCCGCCAGCCGAAATGGAACGCGGTCCACGCCGCCAGCCCCGCAACGACCAGCACCGTCGCGAGAATCGGCAGGGGACTGCGCCGGTCGCGCAGATGCAGCCGCTTCGCCGCCAGCTTGCCCGACAGCGCGCCCTTCAGCAAGTCGACGACGGCGGCCGCCGACGCCGGACGGTCGTTGCGGTCGGGCGCACACATCTGCGCGACCACGCCCGCCAGCGTCGCGGAGATTCCCGGCCGCAAGGTGCGCACGTCCGGCAGCGGCTCGCGCTTGATCGACTTGGCGATGATCTGGGTGAGCGTGATGTTCGCCGTGTCCAGCACGCCCGTCAGCATCTCGTGCAGCACCACGCCGAGCGAATAGATGTCGCTGCGGGCATCCACGTCGTGGGAATCCATGATCTGCTCGGGCGACATGTAGGCCGGCGTGCCGATCATCACGTATTCGGACGTCAGCTGCGCGTTCCGCTCGTCGTTGGCCTGCTTGGCGATGCCGAGATCCGCCAGCCGCGGCGCGCCCTTGGCGTCGAACATGATGTTGCCGGGCTTGACGTCGCGATGGACGATTCCGGCGCGGTGCGCGACCTCCAGCGCGGACGCGATGCGGATGGCGATCTTGACGGCGGCGCTGACGGTGAGCGGGCCCTGCACCCGGAGCCGGTCGGACAGGCTGCCGCCGGGCATGTACTCCATGATGATGTAGCACAGCCCCGTCACCGGATCCTCGCCGACATCGTAGACCTTGATCAAGTTCGGGTGCCGCAGCCCCATCGCGGCTTCCGCCTCGCGCGCAAACCGCTGGCGTGCCTCATGGTCGTCGACGGCCGCCGCCATCACCTTGATCGCGCAGGCGAAGCCCGACGGAGAACGCGCCAGGTAAACCTCGCCCGTTCCGCCTTTGCCCAGCAGCTTGATCACCACGTAGTCGCCAAAGCGACTGCCAATCGTCAACAGCGGGCCGTTCTCGTTTGAATCGACAGACATGCCAAGGTTGCGTATTATACCGCATCCGGCCGAAATCCGCAACCGGCGCGCACCGCTTCGGCTTGATTTTCGGCGGCAAATATGAGATACTAGGGCCATGAAGATCAGATCGTTCACTGTCGGCGCCGCACTGGCCCTTCTCGCCGGCGGCGCCTTCGCCGCGCCGGAAGTCCAGTGGAAACTGAAGTTCACCGAGGATTTCAACGGCAAGGCGCTCAACCCCAAGCTGTGGCAGCGCATCGCGCCCGCCCCGCATCCGCCGAACTGGCAGAAGTTCCTCTCGACGCGCGACGACCTCGTGCAGCTCGACAAGGGCGTGCTGAAGCTCCTCGGCGTCGTGAACGCCGACAAGGCGAGCGACCCGCGCGACTACCTCTGCGGCGGCATCTGGACGAAGGACCGGCTCAACCTCAAATACGGCAAGATCGAGGCGAAGATCCGCTTCGAGGACCAGCGGGGCGCGTGGCCGGCGTTCTGGCTCCTGCCGCAGACGGGCGTGCGCGGCTGGCCGCTGGACGGCGAAATCGACGTGTTCGAGCGGCTGAACGCCGAAAAGCAGGTCTGGCAGACGATCCACACCGGCTACTCCACCCAGAACCCCGGTGCGCAGCCGCCGCGCTTCAAGACGACGCCCATTCCGCCCGGCTGGAACGTCTATGCGCTCGAATGGACGCCCGACAAGATCGTGTGGAAGGTGAACGGCGCGACGACCCACGTCTACCCGCGCATGGCGAACCTCGCGGACCAGGACCAGTGGCCGTTCACGGAACCGATGTTCATTATCCTCGACATGCAGCTGGGCGGCGACTGGGCGGGCCCGGTCGATCCCGCGACGCTGCCGGTCGCGATGGAAGTCGACTGGCTGAAGATCTACACCGGCAAGCTCGGCACGAAGCAGGTGACGGAAATCACGCGACCCGGCAAATGACGGCCGTCAAGCCGCCGCGCCGCGCGTCTTGACGCGGGAGAGGAAGCGGACGTGGAGCGCGAACGGCACGATCGTCGCGAGCGCGCAGAGGACGTCCGACACCGGCAGCGACAGCCAGATCGCAAACGTCTTGTCGGCCAGCAGGTGCGGCAGGAAGAAGATGACGGGCAGCATGATGAGCCCCTGGCGCATCGTCGAGAGCACGATGGCCGTGAGCGGATGGCCGATGGACTGGAAGTACGTCGTCGAGACGACGTTGAGCCCGATGCACCACAGCATGCAGTTCGACAGCTGCAGGTCGCGCGTCGCGATCCGCAGGAGCTCGGGATTGTCGGACGCGACGAACATCCGCGCGATCCACCCCGGGAACGGCGGCACGACCTGGAGGATGCACGCGACGACGCAGAGCGCGCTCGTGACCCAGAAGCCCATGATGAACGCGGCCTTGACGCGGCGGAAGTTCCGCGCGCCCCAGTTGTAGCCGAGGATCGGCTGGATGCCCTGCTGCGCGCCGAGGACCGGCAGGATGATCAGGATGAGGGCGGACTGGAAGACGCCGAGCGAGGCGATCTGCGTCGTCGCCGCCGCCTCGTCCGCCGACCACCGCGCGAACGCCGCCGGTAGCGCCACGTTGATGCACGCGCCGAGCAGCTGCTGGAGGAACGGCGCGAACCCGATGCCGCACGGCTTCGCGAGCAGCCGGGGATAGAGCGCGATGCGCCTCAGGCGCAGCCGGACGACGTTCCGTCCGCGGAGGTAGCAGCTGAGCGCGTAGGCGAAGCTCGCCGCCATGCCGACGTTCGTCGCCCACGCCGCGCCCTCGATGCCGAGGCCGAGGCCGAAGATGAAGATCGGGTCGAGGACGAGGTTGGTGGCGAAGCCGACGCAGAGCGCGGCCATCGAGCGCACGGCGTTGCCTTCCGCGCGCATCATCGCCGACAGGCCGAAGGCGAGGTGGGCGAAGACGTGCGGGAACAGGACGATCTGCAGGTAGCGCTTCGCGCTCGCGAACGCCGCCGCGCTGACGCCGCCGCCGCCGCACCAGCCGAGCACGGTGTCGAGGTTGAAGAAGATGAGCGGCGGCAGGATGAAGAAAAAGAGGAGCTTGATGGCGATGAGCTGGCCGAGCAGCTTTTCGCAGGCGACGCGGTCGCCCTCGCCCAGGCGGATCGACAGCACCGCCGAATGCCCCGCGCCGACGAACACGCCGAACGCGCCGAAGAGCATCATGATCGGGAAGACGAGCGTCAGGCCCGCCATCGCCGCCTCGCCGCAGCCGTGCCCGATGTAGAAGCGGTCGACGACGGCGTAGAGCGCGTTGAGCGACATCGACACCAGGGCCGGCCAGGAATACTTCAGGAGGAGCGGGCCGAGCCGTCCGCTCGCCAGCTCCTCCAGTTGCGCGCCTCGGGCCGTGGGTCTCAAAAGACGATCGCCGTGCCCGGCAGCGCCGCGCGGATGCGCGCGCGCTCGTCAGCCGAAAGTTTCAGGTCGCCGAGCTGCAGCTGCTTGAGCGAGCGCCACGCCGTCAGGTCCGCCGGGAGCTGCGTCACCTGCGTGCGCGTGAACGAGAGCGCCTGGAGCCCCTTCTTCGCGGCGAGCCAGTCGGGGATTTCCGCGAGCGGATTGTCCGAGAGGTCCACGTCCGTCAGCGACGGCAGGTCCTTCAGCGTCTCGGGCACGGCGGCGAACCGGTTGCCCCGGAGGTAGATGCGCCGCAGGTTCACGAGCGCGCCGAGGTCGGGGAGTTCGCTGAGCCGGTTGTCGTTCAGGCGCAGCCACTTGAGGCCCGTCAGCGCCGCGAGTTCCGCCGGGAAGGTCTCGAGCCGGTTGCGGTCGAGGTTGACGTAGTCGATGGCCGCGCCCGCCTTCAGCGCCTCGGCTTCGCCGGCGAGATCGACGAGCCCCTTGTCCGACAGGTAGACGCGGTTTTCGGCCGGGACCGACTTGTAGGCCGGTTCCGGCTCGTTGAAGCAACCGGCCGCCGCCAGGAGGGCGACGGCCAGGATCGCCGCGCCCTTACGCATTCTGCGCCGCCGCGATGATGCCCGCGAAATCGGCCGCCTTGAGCGCCGCGCCGCCGATGAGGCCGCCGTCGATGTCGGGCTTCGCCAGGAGCTCCGCCGCGTTCGAGGGCTTCATCGAGCCGCCGTACTGGATGCGCACGGTTTCCGCCGTCTCCGCGCCGACGAGCTTCGCCAGCGTCGCGCGGATGAGCGCGTGGACTTCCTGCGCCTGGTCGGGCGTCGCGGTCTTGCCGGTGCCGATGGCCCACACGGGCTCATAGGCGATGACGAGCTTCGCGCAGTCGGCGGCGGTCACGTCCTTGAGGCCGACGTTCATCTGGCGCTCGATGACCTCGACGAGCTTGCCCGCCTCGCGCTCCTCCAGCGTCTCGCCGATGCAGACGATCGCCGTGAGCCCCGCCGCGATCGCGGCGCGCGCGCGCAGGTTGACGGTCTCGTCCGTCTCGCCGAAATACTGGCGGCGCTCGCTGTGGCCGACGATGACGTACTTCGCGCCCGCGTCGAGGATCATGCCCGTCGAGATCTCGCCCGTGTAGGCGCCCGACTCCTTCCAGTGGCAGTTCTCGGTGCCGATGCCGACGTGCGTGCCGGCGGCGGCCGCGACGGCGGCGGGCACGTCGATGGCGGGCGTGCAGCAGACGACCTCGACCTTGTTGAAAGCCTTCGTCGCCTCCGCGACGGCCTTCACGAGGGCCGCCGTCTCCGAGGGCTTGACGTTCATCTTCCAGTTGCCGGCGATGATTTTAGTGCGCATGGTTGCTTTTTTCCTTTTTGGTTGTTCCCGTTTTAAATTTGCGATACGTGACGTCCGCGTTCTTGAACATCGTCTTGACCGTGTCCAGGAAGGCGTAGTCGCCGCCGTAGACGACCTCGCGGATGCCCGAGTTGACGATCAGCTTGGCGCAGGTGAGGCAGGGCGAGAGCGTGACGTAGATCGTCGCGCCGTCCAGGGCGATGCCGTGGAACGCCGCCTGGCAGATGGCGTTCTGCTCGGCGTGGACGCAGAGGCACTCCTCCAGATGCGTGCCGCTTTCCGCCGCGCCCGAGCAGCGGGGGCACCCGCCCGCAAAGCAGTTGGGCGTGCCGTGCGGCGTGCCGTTGTAGCCCGTCGAGAGGATGTGCCGGTCCTTGACGACGACGGCGGCGACGTGACGGCGCGAGCAGTTCGAGCGCTTGGCGGTCGCTTCCGCGATCTCCATGAAGTACTCGTCCCAGCTGGGACGCGGATCTGGACATTTCCTTGCCATGGCCCAATAGTATATCAAATCTCCGGCGCGGGTTCGTCCGCGGCCGGCGCGGGCGCGTCCGCCGGCGCCTCTTCCTCGGCGCCTTCGCAGACCGAGACCGACACGAGGCGCGCGCCGTCCGCCAGGCGCACGAGCTTGACGCCCTGCGCGGAGCGGCTCTGCACGCGGAAGTCCGCGACGCGGCTGCGGACCATCTGCTGGTTGCTCGTGATCGAGATCACGTTCTCGTCCTCCGACACCGCGTGCGCCGCGACCACGCCGCCGTTGCGGTCCTCGCCCTTGATGGCGATCATCCCCTGGCCGCCGCGCATGTGGCGCGTGAAGTCCTTGAACTCGCACCGCTTGCCGTAGCCGTTCTCCGTCGCGATGAAGAGCGTCTTCTCGTCGTCCACCGCGTCGAGCGACACCACGCGGTCGCCGTCGCGCAGGCGGAAGCCCCGGACGCCCGTCGCCGTGCGGCCCATCCGCCGCACGTCGCTCGCCGCGAAGCGCATTGCCCGGCCGCCGGCCGAGAACATGATCACGTCGTCGTCGGGCTGGACGAGCCGCACGTCGACGAGCTCGTCGCCCTCCTCGATGTTGACGGCGCGGATGCCCGCCTTGTTGACGTTCTTGTAGTCGCCCAGCAGCGTCTTCTTGACCGTGCCGCGCTTCGTCGCGAAGAACACATCCACGTCGCCGTCGAACGAGCGGATCGGCAGCAGCTCCAGCACCTGCTCGCCCTCCTGCAGGTTGAGGAGGTTGATGAGCGGCCGCCCGAAGCTCGTGCGCGGCGCCTCGGGGATCTCGTAGGCGCCCTTGAGGAAGAGCCGCCCCGTGTTGGTGAAGAACATGAGCTCGTCGTGCGTCTCGGCGACGAACACGAGCCGGATGAAATCCTCCTCCTTCACCTGCGCGCCCTTCACGCCGCTGCCGCCGCGCCGCTGCTCGCGGTATTCGGTGAGCGGCACGCGCTTGACGTAGCCGCGGTTGGAGAGCGTGATGACGCACGGCTCGTCGGGGATCAGGTCCTTGACCGACACCTCGTTCACGTCCGCCACGATCTCGGTGCGCCGCTTGGCGTCCTCCTTCTGGCAGTAGCGGTCCTTGAGCTCGGCGACGTCCTGGCGGATGATCGCGTAGACCTTTTCGGGATCGGCGAGGATCGCCTCGAACTCCGCGATGGCCGCCAAGAGCCGGGCGAGCTCGTCCGCGAGCTTGTCGCGCTCGAGGCCGACGAGCTGGTAGAGGCGCATTTCCAGGATCGCGTTCACCTGCAGCTCGGTGAAGCCGAACTTCGCCTGCAGGCTCGCCTTCGCCTCGTCGCGGGTCTTGGACGCGCGGATGATGCGCACCACCTCGTCGAGGTTGTCGATCGCCAGCAGGAGCCCGTCCACGATGTGCCGCCGCGCCTGCGCCTTCTTGAGGTCAAAGCGCGTCCGCCGCGTGATCACCTCGAAGCGGTGGTCGACGTAGCACTTGAAATAGTCCTTCAGGTTGAGGATCTTCGGCCGCCCGCCGACGATGGCCAGCATGATCGCGCCAAACGTCGTCTGCAGTTGCGTGTGCTTGTAGAGGCGGTTGAGGACGATCTCGCCGACGGCGTCGCGCTTCAGGTCCACGACGATGCAGATCTCGTCCTCGGTGGTGACCTTGCGCCGCTTCGCGTCGCCGCCGCCCCGCGTATCCTTCGTATGTCCGCCCGAGATGTCGCGGATGTCGCTCACGCCCTCGATGACCTTGTCCTTGACGAGCTCGGCCATGTGCTTGATCATCTCGGACTTGTTGACGCCGTAGGGGATTTCGTGGATGACGATCTTCTCGCGCCCGTTCGCGTCCTTCACGACCTCGGCCTTGCCGCGCACGGTCAGCTGGCCGCGGCCCAGCTTGTACATGGCCGCGATGCCGTTCTTGCCGCAGATCTCCGCGCCCGTCGGGAAGTCGGGGCCCTTGACGAATTCCATCAGGTCGTCCACCGTGCAGTCGTCGCGGTGCTGCACGTAGTAGTCGATGCCGTCGCAGAGCTCGGCGAGGTTGTGCGGCGGGATGTTCGTCGCCATGCCCACCGCGATGCCCGCCGAGCCGTTGAGGAGCAGGTTCGGCAGCTTCGCCGGGAGGACGGTCGGCTCCTCCAGCGTCTCGTCGAAGTTCGGCATCATGTCGACGGTGTCCTTCTCCAGGTCGCCCAGGAGCTCGTCCGTCGCCTTGCGCATGCGCACTTCGGTGTAGCGCATGGCGGCCGGCGGGTCGCCGTCGATGGAGCCGAAGTTGCCGTGGCCGTCCACGAGCGGGAGGCGGAGCGAGAAGTCCTGCGCGAGGCGCACGATCGCGTCGTAGACGGAGCTGTCGCCGTGCGGATGGTACTTGCCGATCACTTCGCCGACGACGCGCGCGGACTTGACGTGCTTCGTGTTCCACGTGTTGTTCAGCTCGTGCATCGCGAAGAGGCAGCGGCGGTGGACGGGCTTGAGGCCGTCGCGCACGTCGGGCAGCGCGCGCCCGACGATCACCGACATCGAATAGTCGATGTAGTCGCGCGACATCGACTCCTCGATCGCGATATCTTCCATCGCGGCTGCCGCCGCCACCTCGTCAACGTCCGTCGTTTCTTCGCTCATAACTCGAATAGTATATCATTTTTGGGCCCCTCCCGTCGCGCGCAAACTGCACGCCGCCGCATTGAGGCGGCGGGGCGGATTTGATATACTTTCACGTCCATCCGACAAAGGAACAAAGCGATGACGACAAGCGACGTGCCCTACAAGACCTATCTGACCGAGAGCGAAGTGCCGCGCGCCTGGTACAACCTGCGCGCCGACATGAAGGTGAAGCCCGCGCCGCTCCTGAACCCCGCGACGCTGCAACCCGTCACCGCCGCCGAGCTCGAGCGCGTCTTCTGCCGCGCACTCGTCCAGCAGGAGCTGGACGACACGACGCCCTTCATCCCGATCCCCGACGAAGTGCAGCGGTTCTACCGCATGTTCCGCCCGTCGCCGCTCATCCGCGCCTACTTCCTCGAGCGGGCGCTCGGCACGCCCGCGAAGATCTACTACAAGTTCGAGGGCAACAACACGTCCGGCTCGCACAAGCTCAACTCCGCCGTCGCGCAGGCCTACTACGCCAAGGCGCAGGGGCTCAAGGGCGTGACGACCGAGACGGGCGCGGGGCAGTGGGGGACGGCGCTGTCAATGGCCTGCGCGTTCTTCGGGCTCGACTGCCAGGTCTTCATGGTCAAGTGCAGCTACGAGCAGAAGCCCTTCCGCCGCGAGGTGATGCGCACCTACGGCGCCGAGGTGACGCCCTCGCCGTCGATGAAGACGAAAGTCGGCCAGGCGATCAACGCCGCGCACCCCGGCACGACCGGCTCGCTCGGCTGCGCGATCTCGGAGGCGGTCGAGGCGGCGGTCACGCAGGACGGCTACCGCTACGTGCTCGGCTCGGTGCTTGCGCAGGTGCTCCTCCACCAGTCCATCATCGGGCTGGAGGCCAAGGCCGCGTTCGACAAGCTCGGCGTCAAGCCCGACGTCGTCATCGGCTGCGCGGGCGGCGGCTCCAACCTCGGCGGGCTCATCGCGCCGTTCATGGGCGAGAAGCTGCGCGGCGAGCGCGACTGCCGCTTCGTCGCCGTCGAGCCGGCGAGCTGCCCGTCGCTCACGCGCGGCAGGTACGCGTACGACTACTGCGACACCGGGCGCATCTGCCCGCTCGCGAAGATGTACACCATCGGCGC
>JAFPYE010000002.1 GCA_017412325.1 Kiritimatiellia bacterium
CGAACGCGCCCACGGCGTCGAGCCGCGCGTTCACGTCCGCCGCGCGCGCGAGCGGCCGCGCGATCCAGTTGCGCAGCGTGCGCGCGCCCATCGGCGTGCGGGTCACGTCGAGGACGCCCAGCAGCGACGCGTCCTTGGCCACGTCGCCGCCCGGCAGCAGCTGGAGATGGCGGAGCGTCGCGCTGTCGAGGACGAGGCAGTCGTCCGCGCGCCGCAGCTGGAGCCGCCGCACGTGCTCGAGCGAATGGCGCAGCGTCGCGCCCACGTAGTGGAGGAGCGCGCCGGCGGCGCAGATCAAGTCGGCCTGGCCCGCGAGCCCGAACCCGTCGAGACTCATCACCTTGAAGTGGCGCGTCAGTTCCTCCGTCGCGACGTCGAGCGCGAACGTCCACGCGTTGTCGTCGGTCGGGCGCAGGATTTCGGCGGGGCGGTAGCGCTCCAGCGCCTCGTCGAGCTTTTCCGCCGTTTCGAACGGCTCGACGCAGAACTCGCCCGTCGCGAGGTCGAGGAGCGCGAGCCCGAGGTTGGAGATGGACGCGATGTAGTTGTTGACCGTCTCGTCCAGGAGCCCGTCTTCCGTCACCGTGCCGGGCGTGATGATGCGCGTGATGTCGCGGCGGACGAGCCCCTTCGCGGTGCGCGGGTCCTCCATCTGGTCGACGAGCGCGGCGGTCTTGCCCGCGCGGATGAGCTTCGCGAGGTAGGTGTTGAGCGCGTGGTAGGGCACGCCGCACATCGGCTGGCCCGCGCGCTTCGTGAGCGTCGCGCCGAGGATGGGCGAGGCGACGAGCGCGTCCTCGCCGAAGATCTCGTAGAAGTCGCCGAGCCGGAACATGAGAATCGCGCCCGGCGGCGCCTCGCGCTTGAGGGCGAGGTACTGGCGCTGCATCGGGGTGAGTTCGGCTCCGGCCATCGTCACCTCACTCCAGACGCGACTTCTGGCGCGGGTCGAAGGCGTCGCGCAGGCCCTCACCGACGAGCACCGTCAGGAGCATCACGACGAAGAGCGCGAGCGCCGGGAAGAGGATGAGCCACCACGCCCAGCGGAACTGCTGCGCCTGGTTCATCAGCTCGCCGCAGCTCGGCGTCATCGGCGGCAGGCCGAAGCCGAGGAAGTCCAGGGCCGCGAGGGAGCCGATCGCGCCCATGAGGAGGAACGGGAAGAGCGTGATAAGGGGCGTCAGCGCATTCGGCAGGATGTGGCCGAAGATGATGCGCGCGGCGGAGAAGCCCTGGCACTTCGCCGCCTCGACGAACGTGCGCGTGCGCAGGCGCAGGAACTCGGCGCGCATGTAGTAGCTCACGCCGATCCAGTTGAAGATGCCGTAGCAGATGAGGAGCACCGTGAAGCTGCGCCCCAGCGTCGAGCCGATGAAGATCATCACGTAGAGGAACGGCACCGCCGACCAGATTTCCGTGAAGCGCTGGCAGGCGATGTCGGTCACGCCGCCGAAGTAGCCCTCGATGGCGCCGATGACGAGCCCGAGGAACATCGCCCAGAACGCGAGGACGAGGCCGAAGACGAGCGCGATGCGCATGCCGTGGACGACGCGCGCGTAGACGTCGCGCCCGCCCGCGTCGATGCCGAAGGGATGCTCCTTGCAGGGGCGGAACGGGAAGCTGATCTCAGGCGCGGGCAGCTCGCGCAGGGTGACGGCGGGCGGCGCCTTCGGCTCCAGGAACAGCCGGTCGTATCCCTGCCGCTTGGTCAGGGAAATCTCGTATTCGTCGCCGAACGCTTCGCGCAGGCGGACCATGGGGTTCTCGCCG
>JAFPYE010000077.1 GCA_017412325.1 Kiritimatiellia bacterium
GCCTCGTTGTAGATCGTCGCGGCGAGGCCCTTCAGCGACTCGAAGAAGATGTTGCCCTTGTAGAGCCCGAGCGTCACCGTGGCCGTCGCCTTGTCCGCCCACACCTGGATCGCCGCGCGCGCCGCCCGCGTCGCCGGATCGAACCAGCGGCCGTCGTAGATCTGGTCGGCGACGAGCTTGGAGAGCTGCTGGAAGAGGAGCGTCGAGCGGCGGTCCATCACGCCCTCGTAGATGTACTTGAGCCCGCAGGAGAGCACTTCCATGCCGGGCGCCTCGTAGACGCCGCGCGACTTGGTGCCGATGATGCGGTTCTCCAGCGCGTGCTTCATGCCGATGCCGTTCCGTCCGCCGATCTGGTTCAGGAGGAGCATCACCTTGTAGGGCGTCAGCTTCTTGCCGTTCACGGCCACGCAGCGGCCCTTTTCGAACTTGAGCGTCACCTTCTCCACCTTGTCGGGCGCGTCCTCCGGCCACACGCCCATGGTGGGCTTGACGATGCGCATCGACGTCTCCATCGACTCCAGGTCCTCCGCCTCGTGCGACAGCCCCGCGAGGTTCGCGTCGGTCGAATACTTCTTCTTCGTGCCGACGAACGCCGTGATGCCGCGCTGGGCGAGGAACTCCACCATCTGCGTGCGGCCCGGGAACTTCTTGAGGAGGTCCGCGTCGCGCCACGGCGCGTAGACGCCGAAGGACGGGTCCATCACGTTCGTGTAGCGCTCGAAGCGCATCTGGTCGTTGCCGCGCCCGGTCGCGCCGTGGACGAGCGCGACGCACCCCGCCTTCTTCATCGCCGGTAGGAGCTTCTGCACCGTGACCGCGCGCGCGATGCCGGTCGAGTTCCAGTAGCCGCCGTCGTACATCGCCTGGCACTTGACGGTCTCGAAGCAGATGTCCGCCATTTCCTTCGTCACGTCCACGATGGTGGTCTTGACGCCCGTCGGCGCCATCTTCTTCTTGATGTCGTTGATGTCCTTCTCGTCGGGCTGCCCGACGTTGGCGCTGAACGCCTTGACCTTCACGCCCGCGTCCTTCAGCACGCAGCAGATCGTCTTCGAGTCGAGCCCGCCCGACACGCACACACCGACCGTCTTGCCCTTCAGATCTTCCAGTTTCATTTCCGTTTGCCTTTCCTTGAGAAATTGAGTATATAGTATATCACAAATCGCCGCGTCCGGCGGGCGCTTTGTGACAAATGCCAAGACGCTTAACGCCGCAACGCTACGCCAGCCCCTGCTGGCGCAGGAGCGCGGCGGACGTCGGACGGCGGCCGCGGAACTTGACGAAGACGTCGTAGGCGGATTCGCTGCCGCCCATCCCGAGGATCGTCTCGCGGTAGCGCGCGCCCGTCCGGCGGATCGCCGCGTCGTCGTCCAGCCCCGCCTCCTCGAACGCGCCGTAGCAGTCGGCGCTCATCACCTCCGACCACTTGTAGCCGTAGTAGCCCGCCGAATACCCGCCCGAGAAGATGTGCGTGAAACCGTTGAGGAAGATGTCCTCCGGCACCATCGGATAGTCGAAGTGCGTGAAGATCTCGCGCTTGATGTCGTTGGCGTCCTTGGAGCCGGCCGCGCCGCTATGCAGCACCAGGTCCGTCTTCGCGAACGCCAGCTGCCGCCGGCACGTGCTCGCTGCGCGGAAGTTCTTCGCCGCGCGCACCTTCGCCTTCAGCTCGGCGGGCACCTCGATGCCCGTGCGGTCGTCGAGGCACCAGTTCTCCATGAACTGGCTCGCCACCTCCACCGCGTCCCATTCGACGAGGTTGATGCCCGCCGCGCCTTCCTCGCCCACGCGCGTGAGCATGCACTGGAGCGCGTGGCCGAACTCGTGGAAGAGCGTCTCCACCTCGCGGAACGGCATCTGGCACTTGCCGTCTGCGTCCGGCAGCGGCAGGTTGAGGACGATGAGCGACAGCGGCGTCTCGCCGTTGCGGTCGGAGCGGTTGCGGAACTCGTTCATCCACGCGCCGCCGTTCTTGAGCCCGCTGCGCACGTAGGGATCGAGGTAGAAATGCGCCGTCTCCCGGCCGTCCTCCTTCACTGCGAAGAAGCGGACGTCGGGATGCCACGTCTGCGGCTTGCGCGCGTCCGTCCATTCCTCCACCTCGACGTCGAAGAGAAAGTTCGCCATCCGGAAGAGCCCCTTCAGCACATCCGCGAACTCGAAGTGCCGCTTCAGCTCCTCTTCGGAATACGCGTACTTCGCCTCGCGCAGCTTCTCCGCCACGTAGGCGCGGTCCCACGGCTCGACCGTGGCGAGCCCGACGTCCTGCGCCGCCAGCGCGGCCAGTTCCGCGTCCTCGCGCTGCGCGACCTCCTTCGTCGCGGCGTCCAGCTCGTCGATCATCTCGAACACCGCCGCGGACGACGGCGCGCACTTGGTCGCGAGCGACAGTTCGACGTAGTTTTCAAAGCCCAGGAGCGCGGCCAGTTCCTGGCGCAGTTCGAGGATCCGCGCAATCCGCGCCGTGTTTTCGGGCGCCCGCGTCGACCGCGCGCGGCAGAGCGCCTCGCGCACCGCGCGGTCGGCGCAGTGCTTCATCGTCTGCGGATAGTTCGCGTCGTCGATCGTGTAGGTCTTCCCGTCCTTCTCGAGCGAGAACGCCTTGGTCGCGTCCAGCACCGCGTTCGAGAAATCGGTCGCGAGCTTCGCCAGTTCCGCCTGGATCGCGTTGAAGCGCGCCTTCTTCCCGCCGTCGAGCGCCACGCCCGCCAGTTCCGCGCTCTGGACCATCTTGTCCAGGATGCGCTTGCGCGTCGGCTCGGCTTCCGTCGCCGCGAGCGCCTTCGCCGCCGCGTAGATCGGCTGCGACTGCCCGACGCGCAGCGAGAACGCGACGACCTGCGGCTGGAAGTCCTCTTCCAGCTTGCGCCAGGCGTCGGAATTCATCACGCTCGTCATGTGCGCGACGCGCCCCCAGCAGCGCCACAGCTCCGCCGTCGCGTCGTCAAGCGCCCACACGAGCGCCTCGTACGTCGCGGGCCGCGCGGCCTCGATCGCGGCGACCGCCGCCTCCGCCTCCGTCAGCAGGCGCGGCAAAAGCGCCGCGGCCGCCTCGGGCGTAAACTCGTTCCACTTCGGAAATCCCGTCTCGCGCATCGTCTCCCCCCTTTCTGTCGTGCCGTTACACGCTCGCGCGGTCGCAGAGCGCCGAAACGAGCAGCGCCTTGATCGTGTGCATGCGGTTTTCGGATTCGTCGAACACCTTGGAATACTTCGACTCGAACACCTCGTCCGTCACTTCCAGCGCGCCGCAGTCCTTCGTCACCTCGGTGTTGAAGTCGTGGAACGCGGGCAGGCAGTGGAGGAACATGAGCCGCCCGTCCATGTTGCCCGTCGCGCGCAGCAGGTCCATGTTGATCTGGTAGGGCTTGAGCAGCCGGATGCGCTCGGCGGTCTTCGCCTCCTCGCCCATCGACACCCAGACGTCCGTGTAGAGCACGTTCGCGCCCTTCACGCCCTCCTTGGGGTCGTTGAAGACGCGGATGTCGACGCCGTTCTTCTTCGCTACGCCTTCCGCCTCCGCGAGCACCGCCTCGTCGGGGTGCAGCTCCTTCGGGCAGCAGCAGACGTAGCGGATGCCGCACTTCGCGCAGCCCATCATCAGCGAGTTGGCGACGTTGTTGCGCCCGTCGCCGACGTAGGCGATCGTGCAGTTCTTCAGGTCGCCGAACGTCTCGCGCACCGTCAGGAAGTCCGC
>JAFPYE010000078.1 GCA_017412325.1 Kiritimatiellia bacterium
CTACCTCGAGGCATGGAACGCGAAGGAGTCGCGCAAGCCCGCCGAGAAGCAGAAGATCATCGACCTCGCGGCGGCCCAGAAGACGCTCCGCACGAAGCGCATCTACTTCGGCGGCATGATGGTCAAGCTCGGCCGCGTCAACGGCCTCGTCGCGGGCTCCATCGCCTCGACGGGCGACATGCTGCGCGCGGCGTTCCACACGCTCGGCACGCAGAAGGGCGTCAAGACGGCGTCCAGCTGCTTCATCATGGACCTCAAGCGCCCGACGGCCTCGGGCGATTCGGTGCTCGCGTTCGGCGACTGCGCCGTGATTCCCAACCCGACGGCGGAGCAGCTCGTCGACATTGGCCTGGCGACCGCGCAGACGTACCGCGACCTCACCGGCAACGAGCCGCGCGTCGCGTACCTCTCGTTCTCGACCAAGGGCTCGGCGGCGGGCGAACTCGTCGAAAAGGTGCAGAAGGCGGTCGAGCTCGCGAAGCCGGTCTTCGCCGAAAAGGGCATCCAGATGGACGGCGAGCTCCAGTTCGACGCGGCCATCGTGCCGGCGGTCGGCCAGCTCAAGAACCCGAACGGCGCGGTGCAGGGCAACGCGAACGTCTTCATCTTCCCCGACCTCCAGGCGGGCAACATCGGCTACAAGATCGCGCAGCGCCTCGGCGAGGCGGACGCCATCGGGCCGAACCTCCAGGGCCTCGCGAAGGCGATGAACGACCTCTCGCGCGGCTGCTCGGCGGAAGACATCGTCGGCACGATCTGCGTCACGCTGCTGCAGAGCACGACCAAGTAAGGGAAGGACCCGGCATGACAAGCGAAGCGATGGTTGCGCGCGCGAAGGAGGTCTTCGACATCGAGATCGCCGGTCTGACCAAGACCCGCGACTCGCTCGGCGCGTCGTTTGTCCAGGCCGTGGAACTGATGCTCGGCTGCATCCGCGCCGAAGGCATCATCGTGGTGACGGGGGTCGGCAAGAACCTCGCCATCGCGGAAAAGATGAGCGCGATCTTCGCCTCGACGGGGACGCGCTCCATCTGTCTCAATCCCGTGCAGGCGATGCACGGCGACCTCGGGATGGTCGCGCCGCGCGACGTGCTGATCGCGCTGTCGTTCTCGGGCGAGAGCGAGGAGATCCTGCGGCTCATCCCGGCGATCCGGCGGCACGGGCTCAAGGTCATCTCGATGACGGGCAAGCCCCTGTCGACGCTCGCCGAGATGAGCGACATCCACATCGAGATCCCGTGCGGCAAGGAGGCGTGCCCGTTCGGCATGGCGCCGACCAATTCGACGACGGCGACGATGGCGATGGGCGACGCGCTCGCGATGGTGATGATCGACGCGCTCAAGTTCGACATCGAAAGCTATGCGATGAACCATCCGGCGGGCGCAATCGGGCGCGCGCTGATCCTGAAGGTGACGGACATCATGCGGTCGGGCGAGAAGCTGGCGAAGGTGGCACCGGCGGCGACGGTGATGGATGCGCTCATGGCGATGACAAAGGCGAAGAGCGGCGCGGCGGTGATCGCCGCGGCGGACGGGAAGCTCGCGGGCATCTTCACCGACGGCGACTTCCGCCGGATCGTCGCGGGGAAGGGCAGCGGCGACGTGCTGGGCGAGCCGGTGGCGGCGTACATGACGAAGGGCCCGCTCTTCGTGCGCAACGACGCGCTGGCGGCGGAAATCGTCAAGGTGTTCGAGAAGAAGCGCATCGACGACCTGCCGGTGTGCGACGCGGACGGCCGCGTGGTCGGCCTCGTGGACATCCAGGACTTGCCGAAGATCAAGGTTTTGTAACAACAGCCTTTAACGACAAACAAAGAAAGGAACAAAGCAATGAAGAAACTGATGGTTTTGACGGTGGCCGCCCTGACGGCGGCGGCGTTGACGGCGGCGCCCACGACGACGGGCAAGCGGAGCGCGGGCACGCGCACATCGACCGGCCGCACGGCGGTGAAGGCGGTGGTGGACGAGCCGACGTCGGAGAGGGCCGCCAAGGTGACGATCGACATGTTCCCGCGCCTCAACAAGCAGGCGACGTTCGGCGCGCCGAGCGTCAACGGCGCGGCGTACGTCACGGGCGCGTACACGCGGCCCCGGAAATGGATCGTCCTCGAGACGAAGTACACGACGTACGCGGACTTCCAGGACCGGCTGACGTTCACGTGGCACGTCCTCCTGGAGACGAAGACCTCGACGCTGAACCGCAGCAACAAGGAGGAGATTCCGCCCTATTCGTACTTCACGACGGTCGTCACCTACCAGAACATCCCCGACGGGTCGCATGCGGCCTCGGTCGTGCTGCCGCCCTCGTACCTCGAGCGCTACGGCGAGCCGTGCGCGGTGGGCATCGTCATCACCAACAGCAAGGGCGAAGTGCTCGCGGGCGACTGCGAGAGCTCGGGCGGCGAGGTCAAGGACTTCGCGCATCCGAAGACGCTTGACCAGGCGTTCTGGAACAACCAGAAGATCATGAACGCGACGGGCAAGGACGGCAAGCCGATGATCGAGCGCCGC
>JAFPYE010000079.1 GCA_017412325.1 Kiritimatiellia bacterium
CATCTATGGCAGAGAGAATGCGACCCCCTATGGTACAGGCAGACTCAATGCAACCAATCGAAACGACAGAGTGAATGCAACCCTCGCGTCGCGGAGGGGTTGCATTCACTCTGTCGTGTCACCATTCGAGAAGTCTCATTCTCCCCCTTGCGCGGGGGGCGGAGGATGTGATATACTGTGCGGCACAGATGAAACAGCAGTTTTTCCTTCTGGCGCTCCTTGACCTTGCGTGCACACATGCGGGGCTTGAGTGACATTGCCGGAAAGGCGAGACGCCAGCAATCAAACCCCGCTCGGACGAGCGGGGTTTTTTGTTGGGCTGAAACCTCGAAAAGGAACAACATGGACAACACGGTCAGAATATTCGACACGACGCTCCGCGACGGCGAACAGGCGCCCGGCTACTCGATGAACATCGAGGAAAAGCTCCGGATGGCGCGTCAGCTGGAGGCGCTCGGCGTGGACATCATCGAGGCGGGCTTCGCCATCGCGAGCCCCGGCGACTTCGAAAGCGTGCGGCGCATCTCGCTCGAAGTCAAGACGCCCGTCGTCGCGTCGCTTGGCCGCGCGCTCGTCAAGGACATCGACGCCGCGTGGGAGGCCGTGAAGGGCGCGGCGCGCCCGCGCATCCACACGTTCCTCGCGACGAGCGACCTGCATCTCGAATACAAGCTGAAGATGACGCGCGAGGCGGCGCTCGCCCGCGCCGTGGACGCCGTCCGGTACGCGCGCGGCAAATGCGCCGACGTGGAGTTTTCGTTGGAGGACGCGAGCCGCACCGACCGCGACTACCTGTGCCGCGTCGTCGAGGCGGTGATCGCGGCGGGCGCGACGACGGTGAACCTGCCCGACACGGTGGGCTACGCGACGCCGAACGAAATCCACGACATGGTGGCGAACGTGATGAACCGCGTCCCCAACGTCGACCGGGCGATCGTCTCGATGCACTGCCACGACGACCTGGGGCTCGCCGTCGCCAACACGCTCGCGGGCCTCGCGGCGGGCGCGCGCCAGGCGGAGTGCTGCATCTGCGGCATCGGCGAGCGCGCGGGCAACGCGGCGCTGGAGGAGGTCGTGATGGGCCTCCGGACGCGCCGCGACCTGTACGGGCTCGGCTCCAACGTCCGCACGGAGGAAATCGCGCGCACGGCGCAGCTCCTCGCGAAAATCACGGGCGTCAAGATTTCGCCCAGCAAGTCCATCGTCGGCGCGAACGCCTTTGCGCACGAGTCGGGCATCCACCAGCACGGCGTGCTGGCGAACGCGAAGACGTACGAGATCATGACGCCCGAGTCGGTCGGCGTGCGCGACACCGCGCTCGTCCTCGGCAAGCACTCGGGCCAGCATGCGTTCGCGGAGCGGCTGAACGAGCTGGGCATCAAGGTCGGCAAGGCGGCGGAGGACAAGCTCTTCGCCGCGTTCAAGGCGCTCGCCGACCGCAAGAAGACGGTCGAGGACCGCGACCTCGTCGCGCTCGTCGAAAACGAGACGGGCCGCACGGCGGGCGCGCACGACTGGACGCTCAAGAACTACGTCGTCTCCAGCGGCAACAAGATGTATTCGACCGCCTGCGTCACGCTCGTCAAGGACGGCCGCGAGGTCACGGAGTCGGCCTACGGCACGGGCCCCGTGTTCGCGTCCATCCGCGCGGTGGAGAAGATCGTCCGGCATTCGTTCCTGCTCCTCGACTACCAGATCCAGGCGGTGACGGAGCGGCGCGACGCGCTCGGCGAGGTGCTCGTCAAGATTTCGGACGACACGGGCGTCTACCGCGGGCGGGGCGTGTCGACGGACATCATCGAGGGCTCGATCCTCTCGACGCTCAACGCGGTCAACAAGATGCTCGACGAGAGCCATGCCGCCGCGCTGGGGCAGGGCGCGGCCTCGGTCGTGCAGCACAGTTTCGAGGACGACCTCTTGACGGGGCACACGGATCGGTAGGGAGGACACGCGATGGCAATGACGATGACGCAGAAGATCCTGGCGGCGCATGCGGGGCGGCCCGACGTGCACGCCGGGGAATTGATCATGGCGCGGCTCGACCTCGTGCTGGGCAACGACATCACGACGCCGGTCGCCATCGGCGAGTTCCCGAAGTTCGGCCGGGCGCAGGTCTTCGACCGGACGAAAATCGCGCTCGTCCCCGACCACTTCGCGCCGAACAAGGACATCAAGGCGGCGACGCAGTGCGCGGCGATGCGCGCGTTTGCGCGCGAGCAGGGGATCGTCCACTACTTCGAGGTCGGGCACGACTGCGGCGTGGAGCACGCGCTCCTGCCGGAGAAGGGCCTGGTGACGGCGGGCGACTGCGTCATCGGCGCGGACAGCCACACGTGCACCTACGGCGCGCTTGGCGCGTTCTCGACCGGCGTCGGTTCCACCGACATGGCGGCGGGGATGAGCGCGGGCGAGACATGGTTCAAGGTGCCGGGCGCGATCAAGGTCGTGCTCACGGGCCGCCCGCGCAAGTGGGTCGGCGGCAAAGACGCGATCCTGCACCTGATCGGGCGGATCGGCGTGGACGGCGCGCGCTACCAGTCGCTCGAGTTCACGGGCGCGGGCGTCGCCGCGCTGTCGATGGACGACCGCTTCACCATCGCGAACATGGCAATCGAGGCGGGCGCGAAAAACGGCATCTTCCCGGTGGACGACGCGTGCCGCGCCTACCTGGCGGCGCACGGCGCGAAGGAACCGAAAGTCTACGCGGCGGATGCGGACGCGGACTACGCGCGGACGATTGAAATCGACCTCGGCGCGCTGGAGCCCACGGTGGCGTTTCCGCATCTGCCGTCGAACGTGCGGACGGTGCGCGCGGCGGCGGGGCTGAAAATCGACCAGGTCGTCATCGGCAGCTGCACGAACGGCCGCCTCGGCGACCTGCGGTGCGCGGCGGAGGCAATGCGCGGCCGGAAAGTCGCGCCCCACGTCCGGTGCATCGTCATTCCGGCGACGCAGCGGATTTGGCTGCAGGCGCTGGAGGAGGGGTTGCTCCGGACGTTCGCCGAAGCGGGATGCGTCGTCTCGACGCCGACGTGCGGGCCGTGCCTCGGCGGCTACATGGGAATTCTCGCGAAAGGCGAGCGGTGCGTCGCGACGACGAACCGCAATTTCGTCGGGCGCATGGGCCACGCCGAAAGCGAAGTCTACCTCGCCTCGCCCGCCGTCGCGGCGGCGAGCGCGGTCGCGGGCGCGCTGGCGCTGCCGGCGTGAAAAAAGGAAAGGGGAAGCGACATGAAAGTCAGGGGAACGACATTCAAGTACGGCGACAACGTGGATACCGACGTCATCATTCCGGCGCGGTACCTGAACACGCCTGACGCGCACGAGCTGGCGCAGCACTGCATGGAGGATCTCGACGCGGCGTTCGCGGTCCGCGTGACGCGCGGCGACATCCTCGTCGCGGGCCGGAACTTCGGCTGCGGCTCCAGCCGCGAACATGCGCCGCTCGCGATCAAGGCGTGCGGCGTCGCGTGCGTCATCGCGGCGACGTTCGCGCGCATCTTCTACCGCAACGCGCTCAACATCGGGCTGCCGATCCTGGAGTGCCCCGACGCGGCGGCGGCGATTTCGGCGGGCGATACGGTCGCGGTCGATTTCGACACGGGCGTCATCACCGACGAGACGACGGGCCGGACGTTCCAGGGCGAGCCGTTCCCGCCGTTCATGCAGGAGCTGATCGCGGCGGGCGGGCTGGCGGCGTATCGGAGGGCGCGGAAATGAAGAAGACGATTGCCGTCTTGAAGGGGGATGGGATCGGGCCGGAGATCGTCGGCGAGGCGGTCAAGGTCCTGCAGGCGGTCGCGGCGTCCTTCGGCCACGACTTCGCGTTGGACGAGCGGCTGGTCGGCGGCGCGGCGTACGAGGCCGTCGGCGACTGCCTCCCCGCTGCGACGCTGGCGGCCTGCCGGGCGGCGGACGCGGTGCTCCTGGGCGCCGTGGGCGGCCCCAAGTGGGACAACCTCCCCGGCGGAGAGCGCCCCGAGCGGGCCCTGCTGGG
>JAFPYE010000080.1 GCA_017412325.1 Kiritimatiellia bacterium
CATCCAGTCGCCCGCGCTCGCCGCCGCGCCGGAACTCGCGTGGCGGTTCGGCGACCAGTCGGGCGTCGCGCGCCGCGACGCCCACCGCGCGCGCACGATTCCCCCGCGCGTGCTGACGAAAAAAGTGCAGACGCTCGCGCTTGACTTTTGCGCCCGATAATTGTATATTGGAAAATAATATGCAAGCGAGTCCAGCAAAGGAAACGTGACATGGGCAAGAAACTTTTGATAGTCGAGTCGCCGGCGAAGGCGAAGACGATCGGCAAGTACCTGGGCGACGAGTTCACCGTCAAGAGCTCGGTCGGCCACATCCGCGACCTGCCGAAGGGGAACGGGTCGATCAAGATCACCCCCGACGGCGCGGGCAAGTGGACGTTCGAGCCGACGTACGTCGTCTCCGAGGGCAAGGAGAAGGTCGTCGACGAGCTGAAGAAGGCGGTCAAGGCGTCCGACGAAGTCTATCTCGCGAGCGATCCCGACCGCGAGGGAGAGGCCATCGCCTGGCACCTGAAGGAGGTGCTGGAGCCGGTCGCGGGACGGAAGCCGTTCCGCCGCGTCACCTACAACGAGATCACCAAGCCCGCCGTCCTCCAGGCGGTCGCGGCGGCGCACGACATCGACATGCCGCGCGTGGACGCGCAGCAGGCGCGGCGCATCCTCGACCGGCTCGTGGGCTACAAGGTCTCGCCGCTGTTGTGGAAATACATCCAGTGCGCGAACAACCGCAGCCTGAGCGCGGGGCGCGTGCAGTCGGTGGCGCTGCGCCTCCTGGTCGAGCGCCAGCGCGAGATCGACGCGTTCAAGCCCGAGCGCTACTTCCTGATGGGCGTGGAGGCGCAGAAGCGCGCGGGCGCGGGCAAGTTCGTGGCGCGGCTCGCGCGGCTCGACGGCGGCAAGCCGGAGATCAAGGAGCAGCAGCAGGCGAACAATCTCCTCCTGGACCTCGCGGGCGCGGAACTGGAGGTGACGGACCTCAAGACGCAGCCGAAGGCGCGGCACGCGCTGCCGCCGTTCACGACCTCGACCTTGCAGCAGGCGGCGTCGAGCGTGCTCGGGTTCTCGCCCGGCAAGACGATGAAGCTGGCGCAGGCGCTCTACGAAAGGGGCGTCATCACCTACATGCGAACGGACTCGGTGAACGTGTCCGAGCAGGCGCGCGCGGCGGCGAAGGAGCTGATCGTCGGCACCTACGGCGCGAACTTCTACCCCGAGACGCCGAACTTCTTCAAGTCCAAGGGCGGCGCGCAGGAGGCGCACGAGGCGATCCGCCCGACCAACGTGGCGCTGACGCCGCAGGAGGCGAAGTTCGAGTCGGCGGAACTGCGGCTCTACGACCTGGTGTGGCGGCGGTTCGTCGCGAGCCAGATGGCGGACGCGAAGACGACGGTCAAGACCGTCTCGCTGGAGGCGCGCAAGGGCGGCCTGATGCACGCCTACCTCTTCACCGCGTCGGCGACCGAGATCGACTTCGAGGGCTTCCTGAAGGTGATGAAGCTCTCGCTCAAGAAGAAAAAGGCGGACGACGAGGAGGACGAGGAGTCGGACGAGGTGGCGACGCTCCCGCCGCTCGCCGTCGGCGAGACGCTGGACGCGGTGCGGTGGCTCGCGGACGAGCGCGAGACGAAGGGACCCACGCACTATTCCGAAGCGTCGCTCATCAAGGCGCTGGAGGAGAACGGCGTCGGACGGCCTTCGACCTACGCGGCGACGATCGAGACGCTGAAGGCGCGCGAGTACGCCAAGACGGAGAAGCGCAAGCTGATCCCGCTGGAGCGCGGCGTTCTCGTCTGCGACTGGCTGACGGCGAAGCTCGACCGGCTCTTCAACGTCGGCTACACAGCCGAGATGGAGGCGGAGCTCGACAAGGTGGAGGCGGCGGGCGAGCCGATGAACGCGATGCTCTCCGACTTCTACGCGCAGTTCCTCGCCGCGCTGAAGGAGGCGCAGCCCGCGCCGCCCGGCAACGACAAGTTCCTGCTCGTCTTCTCGCTCCTGGACCAGGTGCAGAAGTGGAAGGAGCCGAAGACCGTCGGCAAGCGCGTCTACGACGACAAGGCGTTTGTCGAGAGCGTCAAGCGGCAGATGGAGGACGGACGCGCGCCCCTCAGCGCGCGGCAGCTGGAATTCCTCGTGCGGATGGTCTCGCTCTACGCCGACCAGATCCCGGGCGCGGAGCAGACGCTCCGGGAGAACGGCATCGGCGCGGGCGCGTCGATGATGCCGCAGAAGGCGGACGACGAGCTGGTGAAATACTGCTTCGACGCGATGGACCGCATCGGCGACATGTTGAAGAACCCGTTCCTGAAGAGCCTGCGCGACCAGTTCGACCGCGGCCGCAGCCTCTCGCCCAAGCAGTTCGCGATCCTCGCGCGGGCGGTCGGCGAGAATGCCGACGAGCTGCCGGACTGCGACGAGATCCGCGAGAAGCTGGCCGAGTTCGTGCCGAGCGGCTTTTCGGGCAAGGACGCCGACCCGGCGATTCCGGGGCTCCTCGCGCTCCTGCGGACGGTCACCGAGTGGCGGCCCGTCGCGCGGAAGGGCAAGAAGGTCTACGACGACAAGGGCTTTGTGGAAAGTCTCGCCGAGCAGTTCGAGCGGCGCCATTCGCTGAGCACGCGGCAGGTGATGGCCTTGCGGCGCGTGGCGGCGGCCTATCACGACAAGATCCCCGGCTACGAATCCAAGGTCGCGGAACTGGGCCTGCGGGATTTCGCGGCCGAGGCGGAAGGCGGCGAGCCGACGCCCCGGAAACGCGCGCGCCGGTCGCGGAAGGACGCCTGATGGGTCCCGCGCCGAATGCGGCGACGGCGGGCGATCCGCTCGTCCGGCGCTTTGAGTCGTATCTCTTGGCGGAACGCAACGCGTCGCAGCATACGCGCGACGGCTATTTGGCGGATTTGGCGCAGTTCGTCGCCTTCAAGTGGGGCGCAGCGGCCCAGCCGCCGTATCCGTGGCTCGCGGCGGGCGAGGGCGACGCGCGCGGCTTCCTGACGGCGCTCGCGAAGGGTGCGGCGACGGCGACGACGATGCGCCGGAAGCTCGCGGCGTGCCGCGCGTTCTTCCGCTTCCTCCAGCGCGAACGCGAGCTCGTGGACAATCCCTTCGCCGCGCTCAAGGGCCCGCGCAAGGCGAAGCTCCTGCCGAAGGTGCTGTCGGTCGAGGACGTGAAGCGCTTCTTGGCGCGGCCGCAGAAGGACGGCGCGGACGGGCTCATTTCCGACTACGCCGCCAGCCGCGACACGGCGATCTTCGAGTTCCTCTATTCGACGGGCTGCCGCATCAGCGAGGCGATTGGCGTGAAGTGGGGCGAGATCGACTTTGCGAAGGGGACGGTCATCGTCACGGGCAAGGGCGCGAAAGACCGGCTCGTGATCCTCGGCCGCCCCGCGCTCGCCGCGCTCGAGGACCTGCGCGGCAAAAGTGCCGCGGCGGACCCTGGACAGGCGGCGGCGGACGCGCCGGTGTTCGTGAGCGACCGGTTCCAGCCGCTGTCGGCGCGGTTCGTCGAGCGGCGGATGAAGCGGTATCTCGCCGAGGCGGACTTGCCGACCGACCTGACGCCGCACAAGCTGCGGCACAGCTTTGCGACGCACCTTCTGGACGCGGGCGCGGATTTGAGGAGCGTGCAGGAAATGCTGGGGCACGCGTCGCTGTCGACGACGCAGATCTACACGCACGTTTCGGTCGAGCGGCTGAAGGACGCCTACGCCAAGGCCCATCCCCGCGCCTGACGCGGACCCTGCCCAATCGGGTAGGGTGCGGGCGCAGCGGATTTGATATACTGCGCACCATGAAGAGACTTTCGATTGTGCTGGGCGCCCTCTTTCTGGGCGCGTGGGCGGCGTGCGGCGCGGAAGCGGAGACCTCCCCCGAGCCGCCGGCCGCGCCCGCCCATACGTTTGAACTGGGCGAGACCGACTTTCTGCTGGACGGCCAGCCGTTCGTCATCCGCTGCGGCGAGATCCACTACGCGCGCATCCCGCGCCCGTACTGGCGCCACCGCCTGCAGATGCTGC
>JAFPYE010000011.1 GCA_017412325.1 Kiritimatiellia bacterium
GCACCGCCGCTACCGTCGCGCCGAGGCGCGCCAGGTAGTTCGCCGCGCCCTTCGCCGCCGCGCCGTCGCCGACCACGACGACCGTCTTGCCCGTGTAGAACGCGCCGTCGCACGTGAGGCACGCCGAGATGCCGCGCCCGAAGAACTTCGCCTCGCCGGGGAGCCCCGTCTTGGTCACGCCCGCGCCCGTCGCGACGATGACCGCGCGCGCTTCGAGCGTGTCGCCCATCATCGTAAAGAGCTTTTTCGGCTCGCCCGTGAAATCGACTTTTTCGACGACATCCATCTTGAAGCGCACGCCCGCCGCCTCCGCCTGCGCGCGGATGGCCGCGATGATCGCGGGGCCGCTCGTCGTCGCCGCGAAGCCGGGATAGTTTGCGACATGCTGCGTCTGCATCAGCTGGCCACCCGACTCCAGGCCTTCGAGGACGAGCGGCTGCAGCCCCGCGCGCGCGGCGTAGATGCCGGCGGTCAGCCCCGCCGGTCCCGATCCAATGATGACAAGGTTTTCCATAAGGGGTAGTATATCATTTTCCACCGCCCCTTCGCCGCACGAACACGCCGGGGGTGGGGCCCCGCGGGCCTACAGGCCGAGGGACGCGATTTCGGCGAGCGAGTGAACGTTGTTGATCCGCGCGCGGAGCGCCGCCGCGCCGGGACGGCCGCTGAAATAGCGGAAGAGGTGCGTGCGCAGCTTGAGGACGGCGAGCTCGGGCCGATAGTCCAAAATGTAGTTCAGATGGTCCTTGAACAGTTCGTCTTTCGTCTTCGCCACCGTCTCGCCCTTCAGCTCGGCGAAGATAGAGGGGTTCGCCAGCGCGGCGCGGCCGATCATAATACCTGAAACGCCCGTCGCCGCCATCGCGGCCGCACTGGCCGCGTCCTTGACGCTGCCGTTGCCCGTCACGGGAATCTTCGCGCGGCGGACGACTTCGGCCAGCACATCCAGATGCGTCGCGCCGCCGTGGAGCTGCGACGTGTAGCGCGCATGGACAGTCAGCCCCGCCGCGCCCGCGCGCTCGGCGGCGTCGAGAATCTCAAAGACATTGGCATTCTGCGGATGCGGCCCCAGCCGCGTCTTGAGCGTGACCGGCAAGGCGGTGTTTTCCGCCATCGCCACGAGGAGACGATGGATTTTCGCCGGGTCTTCGACCAGTTTCGCGCCCGCGCCCGCGCGCGTCACCTTCTGCATCGGGCAGCCCGCGTTCAAGTTGAGTTCCGTCCACGGCACCGGCAGCGACGAGACGAATTTCGCCGCACACGCGACATCGGCTTCGTTCGCGCCGAAAATCTGGCACGCGAGCGGCCCTTCGCCCGGCATCGTTTCAAGGAGCGCCTGGGTCGCCGCATGGCCGTGCGCAATCGCGGCGGCGGACACCATCTCCGTGTAGGTCAAGTCCGCGCCGCCCTCGAAGCAGAGACGGCGAAACGGCGCATCGGTGAATCCCGCGAGCGGCGCAAGGACGAATTTCATTCCGCCACCGGTTCCTCGGGCGGCGTCAGGACGGGATCGGAATAGCGCGCCGTCGGATCGACGACCGCAAACGAAACGTAGCTCGGCGCGCCCCACGCGGTGCCGGGCGCCTTGGCGAACACGGCCACGTCCACGCGGTTGGTCGTCGTGAGCTTCGACTTGTCGATCGACACCTTGGCCAGGTCGCCGCGCAGCTGTTCGAGCTTCGCCGCGCCGTTTTCGTCATGGATGACGGCAAAGGCATATTCCACCGCCCCCATCGGCTGCGCCTGGATCATGAACGAGCGGTAATTGTCGGGCGAACGCAGGATCCACGCCCACGCAAACGGCGTCGCGTAGGTGATTTCGGGCAGCCCCTTCGCCGGTTCGAGGACGGGCGCCGACTGCACGGCGGCGAGGCGCGCCAGGGGCGGCGCTTCAAGCGGCTTCAGCGCGGCGGCCATCTTCTTCAACTTGGCGAGGTCCAGCCCGTTCGGCGGCAGGCACGTCGGGTGCGCCTTCGCCGTCAGGTAGTCGTCCTCGCCCTTCACGCCCTTGAGCGACTTGCGAATCAGCGTCTGGATCGTCGGCGCGAGCAGCCCGCGCGCGACAATCGACTGCTTGGTCGCCGGCTGAAACGAGCGGCTGGCCTCAAGCGCCGCCTTGAGGTAATACTGGTCGGACCAGCTGATGCCCTGCGAGCAGAGCCAGTAGGGCGTGACCGACAGGAACACGTCGCCGTAGCCGTTGGTGCTCGTCAGGTCGTAGTCGTCCACCGACGGGAAGACCCAGACCTGGTTCGACGTGTAGAAGTGCAGCATCGTCTTCAGATACGCCGACTGGCCCGTCATCAGCGCACGCGGCAGCGACCGCCAGTAGGGCGTGCCGCGCATGCCCCGGCTCGCGTTGCCGAAGACGGGATACGGGAAGGCGATGTTCGGGAAGTCCACGTCGAACTTGCGCGCGCGCCCCTCGCCGTCGAGCGACACGGACGTGAGCCCAGGCCAGTTCGTGACGGCCAGCATCGAGTGGCGCTCGTCGCGGTTCATGTAGAGGTCGCCCGCGTTGCCGCCCTTCTTCTCGCCCGAGAGCTTCAGCAACGCCACGAAGCAGCCGTTGTCGAAATCCCAGTTCAGGTTCTGCGAGCCGAGCGCGACCGACTCGCCGAACGCGCCCTCCATCGGCAGCGTCGCCAGGGGGCCGGTCAGGATGGGCTTGCGCTGCATCTCCTCGGCGTAGGCGACGAGCTCCTTGAAGCGCGGATGCTTCGCGATGCGCTTCAGGTCGCGGTCCTCGGCGATTACCTCCGGCCGCCGGAAGCCGAGGTCGATGGCGACCTCCAGCTCGTCGAGCGCGGGCTCGGGATCCTTCAGCCACGCAAGCGAACAGGCGAGGTTGTAGTGCCACGTCGGATCGTCGGGCAGCAGTTCCACGCCGTCCTTGCACGTCCCCAGCATCTTCTTGGTGTCGCCCGTGCGGACGGCGGAAATGAATTCGCGGCTCAGCCGCTCGTGCTGCGGCTGGCGCGCCGGATAGTCCCAGATCGTCAGCGCGGCGAGGACGAGACCGACGGCGGCGTTCATTTGCGGATCCTCATCCAGCCCGGGAGCTTGACCAGCTTCGCCTCGCGGCTCTGGTTCGTCTCGAGCGTCTGCGTCGTGCCGATGGACGGCGACTCCAGCGCGGCGAGGCGCGTCATCAGCGTCTGCTGGCGCATCGCCTGCTGCTGGCGCATGTTCTCCGCCTGCTGGCGCTCGGTCAGAAGCTCGCGTTCGCGGGTCTGCAGCCGCTCCTTCAGCTCGACGATTTCCGCCTGCAGCTGCGTGATGTCCTTGGCGCCCGCTGCCATCCGCGCCTGCTCGGCCTCCCTGAGCCGCACCTTCTCGGTCAGTTCGCGGATCTGCCGCGCATCCTCCAGCGCCCGGCGTTCGCCGATGCGCCGCAGCTCCTCCATCTCCTTCCGGATCTGCGTCGTGCGCGGGTCCTCGGGGCGCGCGACGAGCGCACGGCGCGTCATCTCCTCGATGTTCGCGCCCGCCTTCTTGATCAGCGTGCGGCGGCGCTCCTGCAGCCGGTCGGCGCGCTCCTGGTAGCGGCGGCGGAACTCGTCCGCCTCGGCGCGCTCGATCTCCATCAGCTTGCGCAGTTCCTCCGCCTCGCCCGACATGAGCGTGTGCATCGCCGCCTGGATGTCGGCGACCTCGCTCGCGGTCTGCGGGATGCGCCGGAGCTCGTTTTCAAGCGCCACGACCTGCTCGCGCAGCTTGCCCTCGCGCGCGGACGCCTCCTTCGCCGTCTCCACGAGCTTCGCCTGCGCCGCGCTTTCGCGCTCCGCGCTCGCCTTGAGCGCCTGGTCCATCCGCGCCTGCAAGTCCGCCGTGTGGCGGCGCTCGGCCTCCAGCAGACCTTCCAGCTCCTTCACGCGCGCATCGTCTACGACGACTTTTTCGACAATCTTCTCGACGACCTTCTCGATCTCGACCGGCACCTCGACGCGCTTTTCGATGATCTTCTCGACCTCGACCGGCACTTCCTTTTCGACGATCTTCTCGACCTCGACGATCTTTTCGACTTCCACGATCTTCTCGACCGGGACTTCGACGCGCACTTCCTTTTCGACGATCTTCTCGACCGGCACTTCGACGATCTTTTCCACGATCCGCGCCGCCGGGGCCTCGGCCACCGGCGCCGGGGCCGGTTCGGGGGGCGGCGGGGGCGGTGGTTCCGGCGCAAACGGCGCGCGCGTCTCGACCACCGTCGCCGTCGGCGGCAGGCGGCCCGACGCGATCAGCGCGTCCGCCGCCGCCTTGTTGAACGGGCCGCGCGGGTTGCCGTCGCCGAGGTCGATGGAAAAGCGCATGTCCAGAAACGGCACGTCCTCGACGCGCCGCCAGATGTCGTTGTCGTCCGACACCTCCTGGCCCGGCTGGATGCGCCCCATCCGCGCCCACTCGACCAGCTTTTCCTGCGTCTCGGGGCCGAACGTCTCGTCCTGCGTCCGCAAATACCACTTGGCCTCGCCCATTAGCCCTTCCTCCTTGCAAACATGCTGCCGATCGCGCCAAAGCCGCTGTGCCCGCCACGGCTCTTGGCGGCCGCGAGCTCACGCCGCGCCGCCGCTTCCAGCGCCTCCATCTTCGCGCGGTCCGCCCCCTTGAAGATGCCGCCGAACGCGGGCGGGGGCGGCGCCACGTCCACCGCGTCCACGACTTCGGCCTCGACGATCTGCGTGCGCGGCGGCGGCTCGACCTCAACGATCTTTTCGACGATCTTCTCGACGGGCACTTCGACGCGCACTTCCTTTTCGACGATCTTCTCGACGATCTTCTCGACCGGGACTTCGACGCGCACTTCCTTTTCGACGATCTTCTCGACCTCGACCGGGACTTCCTTGACGACGATCTTTTCGACGGGCGGCGGGTCCTGGTCGGGCGCGTAGTCGTGGCGGCGGTAGATTTTTGCGCCCGCGGGCAGCGCGCCCGATTCGGCGAGCCGCACCACGACCGCGCGGTTGAACGGGCC
>JAFPYE010000081.1 GCA_017412325.1 Kiritimatiellia bacterium
GCGGACAATGACCGCCTCCGGCGTGGCGCCGACGCCGCGCAGTGTGAGCGCCTTGTTGAACGAAACCTGATCCACGGTTTCATGAACTCCTTCGCCAAGGAGAAGTGTATAGCCGTCAAGCGCGTTCTGAACTGCTGTCTTAAGGTTGCCGTAGCCGGTTTCCGCCGTGTCGAAGGGGAACGTGCCGGCACCGTTGCCAGGCGTGACGTAAACGGTGGAGGAGGCAACGCGCACGTAACCGTCGTACGTCATCTCTGCGGACTCCTCCTCGCATTCGTTCGTGGCCGCGATCGTCACCGTGTAAACGCCCGGCGTGAGGTATGCGTGGGAGATCGTCAGGGCGGAAGTCGATTCCGCAGCGGATCCGTCGCCGAAGTCGTAGGTGAAGACGACGTTCTCCGGCGAGGCGGAGTTGTCGGTCGAATGCGTGAACGTGACAGTCGCCGGGGCGAATGTCTGGCTGTACACCGCACCGTCGATATGGACGACCATGTCCGCCTTCTGGAACTCGTAGCAGCCGATGTCGATCGTCCCGCTCGCGCGCAAGTTGCCGTCAAGATCGGTCGCCGAGGCGTCAGCGCCGCGCGGGTCGGAAACGCCGGCGTCAATCAAGGCCGACCTCGCCGCCGGACGGTAGTCGCCGTTCGCGTAATCGGCAAAGGCCGAGTCGTCGACAAGCAGGACAACCGTCGGATAGGCGTCCTTCGTGTGACGGCTTCCGCTCTCCGTGAGCGCGTTGTTCTGGAAGGCGGACGCGTTCGGGAGATTGCCGGTCCAGTCCTTGTTCGCGCTGTTGTCCGTATTCCCGTAGATGACGTTATCGTAAAAGTTCTGGTTTGCATTCCAGGCCCAGCAGCCGTACTTCTCGTTGTTGACCACGGTTGAGCTGTAGAGATAGGAGGTCCCCGTCATCAGAACGCCGCCGCACGTGCTCCCCTCGACGAGGCAGTCCTCCGCTACGGCAGTCGAGCTGCCGAGAGCGAGACTGCCGCCGTTGTTGTCGTATGTGTCGGCGCCGCCGACGAGCCGGCAGCGCGACATCTTCGCCGTCGAATCCATATAGACGTTCGCGCCCTTCTTGTCGTTGGCGGTAATCGTGCCGTTGGAGATGACGCTATCGACGAGCAGTCCCGCGCCATTCATGCGGACGTTGCCGCCGTCGTTCTTCGCGATGCCGCCGTAGATTACGCAGTTGGAGACCGTGCCGCCGTACTGATAGACGTTGCCGCCGATGTTGTTGCGGCATTCTCCGTTGTAGATGGTGCAGTTGCGCACCACGCCTGAGTCGAGATAGACGTTTCCGCCGCGGTTCGTGGCGGAACCGCCGTAGATTTCGCAGTCCGTGACAAGGGCGGAGGCGTTGTTCACGTAGAGGTTGCCGCCGGCCACGTTGCCGTTGGCCTTTGCCGTTCCGCCGCGGATAACGCAATCGACGAGCGTGCCGCCGCTCATCTCGATCGCGCCGCCCTTGTCGGCCTGGAACGTGCCTTCGCCGACGATCGTAACGTTCGTCACCATGGAACCTGCCGCCATGCGCAGAGTGCGGTAGGTGCCGGCGGACTGAATCACCACGTCGTCGCGCGTCGCACCCGTTCCGACAAGCCGAGCCTTAAGGTTTGGTCCCCATTGCGTCGTCGTGGAGTAGGTGCCGGGGCTTACGTAGATGTTGTCGCCCTCAGTCGCCGACGCTATCGCCTTGTCTATTGTGGCGAACGGCGCTTCGGTGGAAAGGCCGTCGTTGGTGTCGTTGCCGGTCATGCTGCTGACATAGTAGTCGGCGGCGCTGGCGGCGCGGGTGAATGTGAGCATGGCGGTCAGAGCCGCGAGCATCAAGCATGTCTTGCTATTCATGGAAGGGACTCCCTTTTGAATTTTGACGATATTATATCACGCGCATCCATGCACGGCACTCCTTTTTGCACCCCAACATTCTATCTTTTTGCGACAGTATGTTTTTAGAGGGTAAAGGTCAGCCGTTTCCCGCTGTCGGAGTCGGGGGCGATCCACGCCTCGAAGTCGCCGGGTTCCACGCGGTAGATCTTGTCGACCGTATAGCCGAGCGTCGCCACGGGCACGCGAATCTCGACACGCCGCGTCTCGCCAGGCGCGAGTTCGACGCGCTGATAGCCCTTCAGCTCGCGCCGCGGACGCACGGTCCGGGCCAGCACGTCGTGCGTATAGACCTGCACGAGCTCGCTCCCCTTCCGCCTGCCCGCGTTCGTCACGTCAACCGAGAAGACGACCATCGCCCCTTCCACCGCCACGGCCTCGTTCGCATAGCGGAACGTCGTATAGGCGAGCCCATGGCCGAACGGATAGACGCTCTTGAACGGCACGTCGTTGTAGCGCGTCGTCCAGCGCTCGCCCGGCACGTGAGGGCGGCCGGTCGTCGTGCGCGAATAGAACTTCGGGCATTCGCCCGTCGCATGCGGGAAGTCGGTCGTGAGCCGCCCGTACGGCTCCGCCGCGCCCGTCAGCACGTCGGCGACGCCCCAGCCGCCCGCGCCGCCGGGATTCCACGCCATGACGATGGCATCGGCCTTCTCCGCAAGCTCGGGCAGCGCGAGCGGCCGTCCGCCGAAGACGACTGCGACGAGCGGCTTGCCCGACGCCTTCACCGCGTCCACCACCTTCAGCTGCTCGCCCGGCAGCTCGATGCGCGCGCTCGCGTTGTTCTCGCCCGACTTTTCCAGATAGTCGCCGAAGCAGGCGACCACGACGTCGGCGCCGGCGCAGGCGCGCGCAATCGCGGCGCAGTCGACGCGGCCCGTGAGCGTGTACGCCTCGGTGTACGCCACGTCCACGCCGTCCGCGACGAGCCCCGCGAGCAACGTGTCGTTGGTCGTGTTCGAGAAGTCGAAGGTCGACCAGGTTCCCTGCATCTGCCACGCGTTCGTGGCGATGTCGCCCAGCAGCGCCACGCGCGGCGCCGCGAGCGGCAGCACGCCGTCGTTCTTCAGGAGAACGCAGCTCTTCGCGGCGGCTTCGCGCGCAAGGGCGCGGTGCGCGGCGAAGTCGATCGTCCTTTCGATTGCGGCGGCATCGAGCGTCGGACGGTCGAAGAGCCCCAGCCGGAACTTGAGCCGCAGGACGTTCCGGACCGCCGCGTCAATCGTCGCCTCCGAAACAGTCCCCTTCGCCACCGCCTCGGCGAGTCCGTCCGCAAAATGCGTCGTCACCATCTCCATGTCCATGCCCGCGTTGAGCGCCTTCGCCGCCGCGTCCGCGCCGGGCGTCGCGACGCCATGCCGCACGAGCTCGCCGACGGCCGCCCAATCCGAGATCGTCATCCCCGTAAAGCCCATCTCGCCGCGCAGGATGTCCGTGAGCAGGTACTTGTTCATCGAACAGGGCACGTCGTTGTAGGAGTGGAACGCCGGCATCACCGTCGCCACGCCCGCCGCCACCGCCGCGCGGAACGGCGGCAGGTAGACGTCGCGCAGCGTCGCGTCGGACAGCTCGACGGCGTTGTAGTCGCGCCCGCCCATCGGCGCGCCGTAGGCGACGTAGTGCTTGGCGCAGGCGGCGATGTGGCGGCCGTCGGCCAAGTCGTCGCCCTGCAGGCCCCGAATCATCGCGGCGCCGAAGCGCGACGTGAGAAACGGATCGGAGCCCGCCGACTCCGCGATGCGCCCCCAGCGCGCGTCGCGCGCCACGTCGATCATCGGCGCGAACGTCCAGTTGCAGCCCTGCGTCAGCGACTCAATCGCAATCGCCGCGCCGATGCGCTCCCACAACTCCTCGTCGAACGCGCACGCGAGCGCGAGCGGAATGGGGTAGCACGTGCGGCAGGAGTGGATCATGTCGTGGCCGACGAGGAGCGGAATGCCGCAGCCCGCCATCGCCGCCTCTTGGAGGATGTTGTAGTTCCGCGCCCCGCGCTGGCCCAGGAGCGAGCCGTACTTTCCGGCGCGCACGTCGGCAAGGAACGCGGGATCGAGCACCTCCGTCGACTTGTCCATGCTCATCGCCTCGGTGGACTGCCCGCCGTTCGTCTGGCACAGCTGGCCGATCTTCTCCTCCAGCGTCAATCGCGCAATGAGTTCGTCGATGCGCCGTTCGACAGCCATCTCCGACGGCGCGGCAAAAGCGCCGCGGCCCGCAAGGCACGCCACCCACACAGCAACCATTCCAACGTTCACAATCGTTTTCATGTTCTCTATTTTATCACATGCCGTCCGTTTTGTCGTGACCAACCGCGCACCCAAAATGTCGCCATTTGCGACGCGCGGCGGAAAATGGTATAATGCGCGCCGCATGAAAAACCTCCTTTTCATCACCGACGTCAAGGTCGACACCATCGAGCAGAAGCTGAGCGGCGTCTACGCGGGCGCCAAGGCGTTCGGCTGGACCGTCCATGAAGTCGAACTGCGCAACACCACGCGGACGGTCGACGACTTCATCGAATTCTGGAAACCCGACGGCTGCATCGTGGACTGCGACACCGAGCTGAACCGGCTCGCGCCCGCCAAGTTCCCGCATGTCGCGTTCGTCTACCTCGACGTGGACGAGCGCCTGACGCCGTCCTGCGTCCACACCGTGCAGAACGACTCCAAGACCTGCGCCGAGATCGCCTTCCGCGAGCTGGAGCGCATCAACCCCGCGTCCTATGCGTTCATTCCGTGGTACGATCCGATCGACTGGTCGCTCCGACGCGAAGAGGTGTTCATGGATCTCGCACGCTCGACCGGGCGGAAGGCGGCGTCATTCCACGGCAGATGGTCGAAGACGGACATCATGAGCGCGCAGGACGCCTTCGCCGGATTCCTCGCCCAGCTGCCGCATCCCTGCGCGGTCATGGCGACCAACGACGAGGTCGCCGATCTCGTGCTCAGGGCGTGCCCGCTCGCCGACCTCGCGGTGCCGGGTGACGTCGCGCTCGTCTCGGTGGACAACTCCGTGCGCCTCTGCGAGAACTCGCGCCCGACGATCTCCTCGGTCCAGGCGGACTTCTTCGAGGGCGGACGCGTGGCGGTCGAGATTCTGGAAAAAGTCGTGTGCAAGGGCGCGAAACGCCGCTTCCAGCTCATCTACCGACCGAAGGAATTCGTGCGCCGCCAGTCGTCGCGGCGGCTCGTCGTCAACGACCCCGCCGTCGAAAAGGCGCTCGAGCGCATCCGCGTCGAGGCGTGCAGCGGGCTGAAGGCGGCGGACGTGCTCGCCGGCATCTGTTCCACGCGGCGGTCGGCGGAACGGCGCTTCTTCCGCGCGACCGGCACCAGCGTGCTGCAGGAAATCCTGAACCGCCGCTTCGACGCCGTGATCGAACTCCTGAAGAAACCCAACCAGGCCATCGGCCCCATCGCCAACCTCTGCGGCTGGGAGTCGGAGAACTACCTCAAGCGCTATTTCCGCAAGCGCACGGGGCTGTCGATGCGCGACTGGCGCGAGCAGCACACGTGACGCAAAGAGCACGGTTTTCGCGCGCGAAAGGTGAAGACGCGCAAAAAGCCGTTTGATACAATAGCGTCATGAACATTCCTGCACGCCTTGCCTTCTGCCTTGTTGCGCTTGTCTTTGTCCTGACAGGCAGGGGCGCGCCCGTCCCCCTTGAGAACATCGAAGCCAACCTGCGCGTCTTGCTCGCGCACGCCGAAGCGCGCGTGCAGGCGAACGGTTCGGAGGCGGCGGCGCTCCCGTGCATCTTCCCCCGCACGTTCGAAAACGGACGGCTCGTCACGGTCAATCGCGAAGACTGGTGCGCCGGATTCTTTCCCGGCATGCTGTGGTTCGCCTACGAACTGACCGGCCAAGCGGAATGGAAGACGGCGGCGGCGGCATGGACGGAAAAGCTGGAAGCGTCGCGCCACCTCGCACGCACCCACGACGTCGGCTTCATCCTCGCCTCGAGCTTCGGCAACGGCTGGAGGCTCGCGCGCACCGCGGGCTACGACCAGGTGCTGGCAGACGGCGCGGCCGCGCTCGCGTCGCGCTTCTCGGCGACGCACGGACTCATCCAGTCATGGGATTGGTGGGAAACGTCGCCCTATGCCTTTCCCGTCATCATCGACAACATGATGAACCTCGAACTGCTCTTTTCCGGCGGCGATGCGGAACGGCGCGTCGCCCGCGCCCACGCCGCCACCGTCGCCCGCCGCCACTTCCGCGCCGACGGCTCGGCCTACCACGTCCTCGACTACGCCGCCGACGCGCCCGCGATCCGCGCCATCCACGCGGGACAGGGCCATTCCGTGGACGGCGCATGGGCGCGCGGACAGGGCTGGGCGATCTACGGCTTTACGATGATGTACCGCTTCACGCGCGACGCGGCGTTCCTCGCCCGCGCCCGCCGCACCGCCGACTGGTGGTGCGCGCACACGCGCGAAAACCCCGTCCCCGCGTGGGATTTTGCGGTTCCCAACGGGCCGCGCGACGCCAGCGCCGCCGCCGTGGTCGCGTCCGCGCTCGTCGAGCTCGACGGCTACGCGCCCGGCAACGGCTACCGCGCCGAAGCCGCGCGCATCGTCGCTGCCCTCTCGTCCGACGCCTACTTGGCCGCGCCTGGGGAAGTTGGCGGCTTCCTGCTGAAGCATTCCACCGGCAACGCGCCCGCCGGACACGAAATCGACGTGCCGCTCGCCTACGCCGACTACTACTATCTCGAAGCGCTCACGCGCCTGAACAAACAAAGGATGGAACCATGAAAGCAAAAACCGCACTTCTCTTTCTGACGGGCCTGACCGGATGGGCGGGATTCGGGGATCCGGCAAATCCCGTCCAGCCGGCGATCCTGCTGGCGCCGGGGCGCGTCGAAACCGTCAACGGCGCGCAAATCGAATTCGAGCGGCCGGGCGAAGCGCACCTGCGGATGGCCACCGCCGAATGGAGCGCGGGGCTCAAGTTCCTTCCCGAATCGGGCGAGACTTTCGACCTGTCCAACGCCCGCTATCTGGCGATCGACGTGGAAAACCTGTCGACCGACCGCCAGCTGCGCCTGACGCTCCACGCCTCGGCGGGCGGCGGCGCGGTGGAGTCGGGCGACCACGCGAGCGCCATCTTCACCCAGCGCCGCTCCATCAACACGGGCATCGGCCTCAACCCCGGCGAGAAAGGCACGATGAAGCTCCTGCTGCCGCATCCCGAAATCTACGCCGCCCCCGAAGGCGCGCGCGGGCTCTACGTGATCGACACCCGGCATGTCGGCCCGGTCGAACTGAAGGTGCAGTGGCCCTACGAGCAGCAGTTCAAGTACGTCGTCGACTGCCGCCTGTCGAACCTGCGGCTCGAAGGCACGCCCGACGTCAAGCGCAAGGTGCCCTCCGACGGCTATTGCCCGTTCGTCGACAAGTACGGGCAGTTCAAGCACGGCAGCTGGCCGGTCAAGGTTGCGGACGACACGGCCTTCGCCGAGGACCTCAAGCGCGAAAACGCCGCGCTCAAGCCCGCGCCCGAGTCGTGGGATGCCTACGGCGGCTGGAAGGACGGCCCCCAGCTCAAGCCCACGGGCCACTTCCGCACCGTCAAGGCGGGCGGCAAGTGGTGGCTCGTGACGCCGGACGGCCACCTCTTCTTCTCCCTGGGGCTGGATGTCGTGCGCACCGAGACCGACGTCGCGGACGGCTCGCGCCATCCCGACTGGTACGAGAGCTACGATCCCGCGCATCCGCGCATGAACTTCACCGGGCGCAACCTGGAGCGGAAGTTCGGCACGTCCGACTACACCGCCGCCTACTACGATCTCGTCCTGCGCCGCTTCGACGCCTGGGGACTCAACACCATCGGCAACTGGAGCGCCGGCGAGCTGACGATGACGGGCCGCAAGCCCTACGTGATCACGGTGCTGGAGAACGCCCCGGGCGTGGAGATGGTCAAGGGGAACGGCGTGCGGTTCTACGACACCGACCAGCCCGGCTTCGTGGAGAAGTTCAAACGGGCGGTGCGCGCGCGCTTCGCCGCCGACCCGGCCCTCCGCAAGGCGGCGACCGACCCGATGTGCATCGGCTTCTTCATCGACAACGAGCTGAAGTTCCCGGGCGAACCGGAAAAATACGAGATCTACTTCCGCACCTGCCGCGAGCTCATGGACGAACTCGCGCCCGGCAAGCTCTACCTCGGCTGCCGCTTCGTGGGCTTCCGCCAGTCGCAGGACCTGTGGGCGACGGCGGCCAAGTACTGCGACGTCGTCACCGTCAACGCCTACGCGAACTCGATCTTCAACATCCCGGACGACATCTACGCGCGCGCCGCGTGCGAAAAGCCCATCCTCGTCGGCGAGTTCCACTTCGGCTGCTTCGACCGGGGCATGTTCAAGGCGAGTCTCTGCCCCGTCTGGAACCAGGACGAGCGTGCGCGTTCGTTCACGCGCTTCGTGCAGGGCGCCCTCTGCCATCCGCTGATGGTCGGCTGCCACTGGTTCCAGTACCGCGACCAGCCGCTGCTCGGGCGCGGCGACGGCGAGGCGTACGAAATCGGCTTCGTCGACGTCTGCGACCGCCCCTACCCGCAGCTCTGCCGCGCCGCGCGCCAGCTCGGCCTTCACATGTACGACTACCGCCGGCGCGGGCGGCTCGTCAACGAACTGGCGAAATAAGGGGGAACGTCTACCGCTGGCGGTGGAACGCGCGCAAGCCGAGCCCGAGAAAGACGACGTAGGGCAGGGCCGCCGCCACGACCGGCTGCAGCGCAAAGCGCGACTCCAGCACCCAGCAGCCGATCACGAGCCCGTAGAACGCAAAGTACATCCCAAGCGCGCCCAGCACGCCCTTGAACACCGACTGCCGTCCCGACGCGATGCCTGCCGGAATCGCGAACAGCGTGATGACGAGGCAGGCGAGCGGCGAGAGCGCCTGCGCCCAGATGTCGTAGGTGAAGTCGCGCCGTTGGACCGCGTCGAGGTCGCGGTGCGTGCGGAGGAACCGCCGCTTGCTGCGCACCGAATTGTAGCGCCAGTCCTGGTTCTGGAGGGCGATGTCGCTCGGCTTCTCGCGGAACTCCGGGAAGACGC
>JAFPYE010000082.1 GCA_017412325.1 Kiritimatiellia bacterium
CTTCGGGTTCGGCAAGGACGGAAAGACGACGAGCGAACTAAGCGAGCAAGGCGGGACGCGGTGCACGCAGGGTGCCGCGAGGAGCCAGCGGGGCTAGAAGCGAAGGCGGGGAGCGGAGCGAAAAACACGGGCCGCGCGTTCGCCCCAAACCGCGCTCCGACCCAGTGACCGCGTGCGGCTTACTTCAAGAACCGGCCGGTCACGGAGCGGGGACACGCGGCGATTTGCGCGGGCGGGCCTTCGCAGACGAGCTCGCCGCCCGCATCGCCGCCGCCCGGCCCCAAGTCGATGATCCAGTCCGCGCCGCGCATCACGTCGACGTTGTGCTCGATCACGACGACCGTGTTGCCCGCGTCGCGCAGCTGCGCGAGGAGCTTCATCAGCTTCGCGATATCGTCGAAATGCAGCCCCGTCGTCGGTTCGTCCAGCAAATAGAGCGTCCGCCCCGTCGCGCGCCGCGACAGCTCCGTCGCGAGCTTGATGCGCTGCGCCTCGCCGCCCGAGAGCGTCGTCGCCGACTGGCCGAGGGCGATGTAGCCGAGCCCCACGTCCACGAGCGTCTGGAGCTTGCGCCGGAGGTTCGGCACCTTCGCGAAAAACTCCGCCGCCTCCGCGACCGTCATCTCCAGCACCTCGGCGATGTTCTTGCCGCCGTACGTCACCTCCAGCGTCTCGGCGTTGAACCGCTTGCCGCCGCACTGCTCGCAGGTGACGTACACATCCGGCAGGAAGCTCATCTCCAGCTTCTTGAGGCCGTCGCCGCCGCAGACCTCGCACCGCCCGCCCTTCACGTTGAACGAGAAGCGCCCCGCCGTGTAGCCGCGCGCGCGCGCCGCCTCGGTCTTGGCGAAGAGATCGCGGATTTCCGAGAAGAAGCCGACGTACGTCGCCGGGTTCGAGCGCGGCGTGCGGCCGATGGGCGACTGGTCGATCTCGATCACCTTGTCGAAATGGTGGATGCCCGTCAGCTTCTTGAACTTGCCCGGCACCTCCTTCGCGTGGTAGAACTCGCGCATCAGCGCGCGCTTCAGCGTCTCGTCGATCAGCGTCGACTTGCCCGAGCCCGAGACGCCCGTGACGACCGTGAACGCGCCCACGGGAATATGGACGGTGATGTTCTTGAGGTTGTGCTCGGTGCAGCCGGAGAGAGTGAGGTATCGGTCGAACGCCGTTCGACCATCGCCACTGCCGGCGGTCGCCACCTGCTTCCGGCCCGTCAGGTAGTCCGCCGTGAGCGACTTCGCCTTCAACAGCCCCTTGAAGTCGCCCTGGTACATCACCTGACCGCCCTCGCGCCCGGCGCCCGGGCCCAAGTCCACGATGTAGTCCGCCGCGCGCATCATCTCCTCGTCGTGCTCGACGATGACGACGGTATTGCCGCGGTCGCGCAAGCCCTTCAGCGTCGCGATCAGCCGCTCGTTGTCGCGCGGATGGAGCCCGATCGTCGGCTCGTCGAGGACGTAGAGGACGCCCGTCAGCCCCGAACCGATCTGCGTCGCGAGGCGGATGCGCTGCATCTCGCCGCCCGAAAGCGTCGCCGACGCGCGGTCGAGCGTCAGGTAGTCGAGCCCCACGTCGAGCAGGAACTGGAGGCGGCGGCGGATCTCCTTGAGGACTTCGCGCATGCCCGGGAACTCGGGCAGCGACGCGAAAAACTCGAGCGCCGCGCCGACCGGGAGCGCCATCACCTCGACAATCGTCCTGCCCGCCACCGTCGCCGCGCGCGATTCGGGCCGCAGGCGCGCGCCGTGGCAGTCGGGGCAGGTGCGGAAATTCTGGTACGCCTCGTACTTCGCGCGCACCTCGTCGTCCGGCGCCTCCTCCATCTTGCGCTGGAGCGCGGCGAGCACGCCCTCGAACGGGCGGTCCACGCGCCGCCAGCTCAGCACGAGGTCGGTCTTGAAGCCGTGCATCAGGTCGTGGCGGAACTTCGCGGGCAGCTTGTTGTAGGGCGTGCGCAGGTCGACGCCGCTTTGCCGCGCGATTTCGGAGAGCAGCTCCTTGTGGTAGAGGATCGCCATCTGGCCGCCGAGCCGCCGCCACGGGTGGATCGCCTCTTCGAGCGGCAGCGTCTTGTCGGGCACGACGAGCTCTTCGTCGAAGTAGTAGAGCTGGCCAAGCCCCGCGCACGTCGGGCACGCGCCGAACGGCGAGTTGAACGAGAACGAGCGCGGCTTCAGCTCGTCGAAGGAGATGCCGCAGTCGACGCAGGCGTTGAGCTCGGAAAAAGTGGTCTCGCCGTCGCCGACCCACTCGACAACCACAATGCCCTTGCCGGTCTTGAGCGCCA
>JAFPYE010000083.1 GCA_017412325.1 Kiritimatiellia bacterium
GACGAGGTGACGGCGCTGGGCGTCAAGTTCGGCTCCTATCCCGTCTACCGCTTCATCATCCGCTACCTGGCGCCGGTCCTGATCGCCACGATCCTCGTCACCTACGTCCTCGCGCGCTTCGGCCTCATCCAGTTCTAGCCGGCGCGCCTACCCAAATGGGTAGTGCAAGGGGGATGGCTTTTTTGATAGACTATGTGGCAACCCAGCGAAAGACTTTTTCCTAACCTCAACAAAAAAAGGAACAGAAGATGGAAACGAAGATTCTGCAGTTCGGCGAGGGCAACTTCCTGCGCTGCTTCATTGATTGGATGGTCCAGAAGATGAACGATGCCGCCGGGTTCGACGGCGCGGTGCAGATCATCCAGCCCATCGGCGACGCGCTCTGCGTGCCCGCGCAGATCCTGAACGACCGCGGCGGCCGGTACCACACGTGCCTCCGGGGCTTCATGAACGGCGAGAAGGTCGAGAAGATCGAGGAGATCACGTGCGTCAAGGGCGTCGACCTGCCTGCGAACATCGAGAAGTACGCGACGCTCCCCGCGCTGCGCTTCGTCGTCTCCAACACGACCGAGGCGGGCATCCAGTACGTCAAGGGCGCCGACACGTTCCCGGCCAAGGTGCTGCGCCTCGTCAAGGCACGCCAGGCGGCGGGGCTCCCCGGCCTCGTTTTCATCCCGTGCGAGCTCATCGAGCACAACGGCGACAACCTGAAGAAGTGCGTCCTCCAGCATCTTGCGGACGAGCCGGGCGACACGGCCGCGCTCAAGGCGTACATCGAGAACGACTGCGTCTTCTGCTCCACGCTCGTCGACCGCATCGTCGCGGGCCGCCCCGACCCCGAGTCCGCCGCGCGCTATGCCGATGAGCTCGGCGAGAAGGACGACGTGCTCGTCTGCGGCGAGCCGTTCCACTTCTTCGTCGTCGAGACGCCGGCCGGCTTCGACCTCGAGGCGGAGCTGCCGCTGAAGAAGGCGGGCGTCAACGTCGTCTACACGCCGGACATGCAGCCCTACCGCACGCGCAAGGTGCGCTTCCTCAACGCGGCGCACACGACGATCGTCTACTGGGGCCTGGAGCGCGGCTTCGAGGAGGTCGCCCAGGTCGTGACCGATCCCGAGGGCGCGGCGTTCCTGAAGAAGGTGCTGTTCGAGGAGATCTACCCGACCGTCAACCTGCCCGACGCGGAGAAGACCGACTACGCGAACTCCATCGTCGAGCGCTTCACCAACCCGTTCGCGCACCACAAGCTCGCGTCCATCGCGCTCAACACGATTGCGAAGTGGAAGACGCGGTGCCTGCCGGTGGTCTGCGACTACTACAAGCTCAACGGCAAGCTGCCCGAGAACATGATGGCGGGCTACGAGGCGATTGCGCGCCACTACGACAACGCGAAGTGACCGGCCGCCGTGCGCTCCCGCATCGAAAATCCCGCCTCGCGCGGGATTTTTGATATACTATCCCCATATTTTTCAAACAAGGGGAACTGCATGGGAATGAAGACGAATCGCTGGGTGCGCACGCTCGCGCTGGTGGCGCTGTGCGCAGTCGCGCTCCGCGCCGCGGGTGATGCGCCGGATCCGGCCGAGGACTGGTCGCGCATCTATCTCGGCTCCGTGCCGAGCGTGAACGGCGACGGCACGAGCTTTGCGTTCGAATGGAACGACAGCCTCTGGATCGCGTCGGTGCGCGGCGGCTACGCGCGGCGGCTCGGCACCTCGCGCGCGGCGGACTCATGGCCGGTGATGTCGCCCGACGGCACGAAGGTCGCGTTCGCCTCCGACCGCGACGGCGGCATGAAGGTCTTCGAGTTCGACGTCGTCAACGATTCGATCCGGCAGCTCACCTACCACTCCGAGGTCACCTTTCCGCGCGCGTGGTGCCCCGACGGCAAGCGCCTGCTCTGCCAGGGCTACCGCGACGATTCGGGGCCGAAGACGTGCGCGCGCATCGTCATCGTGCAGACCGACGCGCGGCGCGCGGAGGAGATCCCGTTCGACGTGGCGGCGTCCGATCCCGTGATGTCGCCCGACGGCGAATCGATCCTCTTCGCGCGGCGCGGCGACGAGCTCTACCGCAAGCGGCCGCATTCGCGCTCGTCCTCGGCGGGGCAGATCTGGATGTTCAAGACGGCGACGCGCGAGTTCCTGCCGATGGTCCTCCACGAAAGCGACTGCCGCAACCCGATCTGGCGGCCCGACGGCGCGGGCTTCTACTACCTCGACGCGAAGGGCGGCGCGCGCAACGTGTGGTACCACAACCTCGCCGACGGCGCGGAGACGCAGCTGACCTTCTTCGCCGACGACCACGTCTTCCAGCCGTCGCTGTCGGCGGACGGGCGCACGCTCGTCTTCCGCCAGAAGTTCGACTTCTGGCGCTTCGACCCGACCAACCCGTCGGTGGCGCCCGAGCGCATCATCCTGCGGCCCGGCGCGGGCTACGTCGAGCGCGGCGCCGCCAAGCGCCGCCGCTACGACTCGTGCTGGAACAACGACAGCGACGGCGACGTGACGTTCTGCGACAACGGCACGCAGATCGCGTTCACGACGGGCGGCGACCTCTATGTGATGGATACGGTCATCTGCGAGCCGACGCTCGTGCACGGCGAGACGGGCACGCACGAGCGCGAGTGCGTCTTCTCGCCCGACGGCGGTGCGCTCTACTACCTGTCCGACTGCGGCGACAACGTGGTCGTGATCAAGGCCGAGCCGGAGGATCCCCAGAAGCCCTGGTGGGAGAACGCCACCTTCCGCAAAACGCCCATCGTCACCGCCGGCGGGCACCGCGAGGCGCTGAACATCTCGCCCGACGGTTCGCGCCTCGCCTGGCAGGACCCGAACGGCGTCTTCACCTTCGCGGACACCAACGGCACCGTCCTCTGCCGCGGCCCGAACGCGACGGCGGGCGGCGCGTACGCGTGGAGTCCCGACGGCCGGTGGGTCGCCGCCGAGCTGGCCGACGAGTTCGCCAACTACGACGTCTGGATCCTCTCGACGGACGGCACGCGCGCGCCCTACAACCTGTCGCGCAACTTCAAGTACGACGGCCAGCCGGCATGGAGCCCCGACGGCAAGATGATCGCGTTCGTCTCGGAGCTGCCGGAGATCGGCAACGGCCGCTACCTGCGCTACGTCTATCTCGACCGCGCGCTGGAGGAGGTGGAAACCTACGTCCACGACTACGACCGCGCGCGCACGGTCATCCGCGAGAACGCCGTCGATCCCGCGCGCTACGCGGGGCTGGAGCTGCCGAGCGCCCATCTCGACGACGCGCAGGAATTCGCCCCCGACTTCGCCGACCTCGCCGAGCGCGTGCGCACGCTCGCCGTCGACTGCGCGCTGCCGTTCTTCTGCTGGGACTCGCGCACGATCGCGTACGCCGCCGCCGGGCAGAAGACGGATACGGTCCGCATCCCCGACCGCCTGACGCCGAAAAAGCTCTTCGACTGCACCGGCGTGCCGCGCGCGTGGGTGAAGAAGGGCGACCGGATCCTCTGGATCGTCAACCGGCGCCCGGCGATCAACGACCGGCAGCTGACGTTCAACGTCTACCAGAACACCGTCTACGAGGACTACCAGGAGCTGGCGTTCCGCTCGGCATGGGCGCGCATCCGCGACCTCTACTACGATCCGAATACGCACGGCGCGGACTGGCCGGCGGTCGGCAACCGCTTCCTTCAGCCGATCCGCCACGCGACGTCGTATTCCGTCTTCATCCGCCTCATGAACATGGTCCTCGGCGAGCTCGACTCGTCGCACCTCGGCTTCTACATGAACGACAACTCGCGCCGCGAGTGGTCGCGCAAGACGGAGCTCGGCGCGTGGGACGAGCAGACGGCGCACCTGGGGCTGCGGTTCGAGCGCGAGCGCGCGCCCGACGGCTGGGTGGTGAAGGACGTCGTGCCGGGCGGGCCCGCCGACCGGTACGGCTTCGACATCCAGAAGGGCGACGTGGTGATCGCGATCGACGGCGTGAGCGTCGGCGGCGGCATCGACCCGACGAGCGTCCTCAACGGCCCGGCGAACCGCAAGGTGCGCGTGACGTTCCGGCGCACGGGCGGCTCGGCGCAGACGGTCGTGATCACGTCGTGCTCCTTCGCCGACGCGCGCACGCTCGTGGCGGCGGCGGAACTGAAGGCGAAGCGCGCGCGCGTGCACGAGCTGTCGCAGGGGCGCCTGGGGTACCTCAATATTGACGAGATGAACTGGGCGAGCTTCTGGACGTTCCAGCACGAGGTGTTTTCCGAGGGCTACGGCAAGGACGGGCTCGTCATCGACGTGCGCAACAACCAGGGCGGCTTCACGGCGGACCAGATGCTCCAGATCCTGCTCGGCGGCGACCACTCGCGCGCGGTGACGCGCCAGTGCGGCGCTGGCTATCTCTTCGGCTACTGGGGCCGTCCGGTGTGGTCGAAGCCGATCGTGGTGCTGGCGAACGAGAACACCGGCTCCAACGGCGAGATCTTTTCGCACGCCATCAAGACCCTGAAGCGCGGCAAGCTGGTCGGGCGCGAGACGGGCGGCGGCGTGATCGGCACCTACGACAACGCGCTGCTCGACCTCGGCTCGTTCCGCGACGCGCGCTACGGCTGGTTCCTCCTCGACGGCACCGACATGGAGAACCACGGCGCGAAGCCGGACGTGGTGGTGGAGGACCTGCCGGGCGACCTCGACAGGGGGCTCGACGTCCAGCTTGACAAAGCCATCGAGGTGCTGGCCGCCGACGTGGAGGCGTGGCGCGCGGCGAATCCGCCCATCGACTTCAAGTATTCCCGCTAGCGCACGTCGGCTCCGGCGATGAAGACGCTGATCCAGAACGGATTGATTGTCGACGGCACGGGTGCGCCCGCCTTTTCGGGCGACGTCGTGGTGGAAGGGGCGTGCGTCGCGGCGGTTGTGCCGCGCGCGCCGGGGGGCGCGGACGGTGCGCCGCAGGGGTTCGACCGCGTGGTCGACGCGACGGGGTGCCTCGTGACGCCTGGCTTCATCGACGCGCACGCCCACAGCGACGCCTATCTCGTCATCGAGCCCGACGCGCCCTCCAAGGTGTCGCAGGGCGTGACGACGGAAATCAACGGGCAGTGCGGCGGCTCGGTCGCCCCGCGCTACGGCGAGGCGCGGCTCAGCTCCGACTGGGCGGCGATCCTCGGCGAACGGCTGACGTGGCGCTCGCTCGCGGAGTATCGCGCGGTGCTGGAGGCGGCGCGCCCCGCCCTCAACACGATCCAGTTCATCGGGCACAACACGCTGCGCTCGTCGGTCGTCGGCTACGCGGGCCGCGCGGCGACGGCGGACGAACTCGCGCAGATGGCGCGGCTTCTGGAAGAGTCGCTCGACGCGGGCGGCTGGGGGCTGACGACGGGGCTCATCTACCAGCCCGGCAAGTACGCGACGCCCGAAGAGGTCGTGCAGCTCGCGAAGGTCGCTGCGCAGAAGGGCGGCTATTACGCGACGCACATGCGCAGCGAGGGCGACCGGATCCTGGAGGCGATCGACGAGGTGATCGACCTCGTGAAGGCGACGGGCATCCGGGCGGAGATTTCGCACCTCAAGACGAGCGGCAAGCGCAACTGGGGCAAGATCGACGCGGTGCTGGAGAAGATCGAGGGCGCGAGGGAAGCGGGTCTTCTCCTCGGCAGCGACCGCTATCCTTTCTGCGCGGCGGGGACGGACCTCGACGTGGTGTTTCCCGACTGGGCGGGCGAGGGCGCGGCGAGGGCGGAGTGCGCGCGGCTGGCTGATCCGGCGACGCGGCAGCGCATCGTGGACGAAATCAACGCGATGGACCGCGACTGGTCGACGGTGATGATCGGCGGCACGTGGCACGCGGACAACAAGCCCTATTGCGGGCAAACTATTGCAGAAATCTTGTCCCGGAACCTTTCCTCCCCCGGCGAGTTGATCTGCTCCATCCTGGAAAAGGACGGCTGCAAGACGGGCGCGTTCTTCTTCGGGATGTCGGAGGCGAACCTCGACAAGATCCTGGCGTGCCCGTGGATCCTGCCGGGGAGCGATGCCTCGCTCCGCGCGCCGTGGGGGCCCTTGGGCGCGGACCATCCGCATCCGCGCGCGTATGCGACGATGCCGGAATTCTACCGGCGCGTGCGCGCGCTCGGCGTGACGCGCGAGGCGGCGGTCCGGCGGATGACGGGCGCGGTGGCGGAACGGTTCGGGATTGCGCGGCGCGGCGTGCTGGCGCGCGGCAACTTCGCCGACCTCGTCGTGTGGCGGGAAGACGCGTTCCGGTCGACCGCGACCTACCTAGAGCCGCACCAGTTCGCGTCGGGCGTGCAGCTGACGATGGTCAACGGCGCGATCCCGTATCGCGACGGCGTGTTCACGGGCGAGCGGGCGGGCCGCCTGTTGGAGCGCGGCACACTTGCCATCGTGCGCGCGAAATGATATAATTTCCATCGTGAAAAAAGTTTCAAAGATCAAGTACCGCCGGATTTTGCTGAAATTGTCCGGCGAAGTGCTGGGCAACCGCACGACGGGCGAGTGCATCGATCCGCAGCATCTGGCCTTTATGGCCAAGCGGGTCAAGAAGATCCACCAGATGGGCGTCGAAGTCGGCATCGTGCTCGGCGGCGGCAACATCTTCCGGGGGCTCACGGGCGCGGGCAAGGGCGTCAACCGCGTGACGGGCGACTCGATGGGCATGCTCGCGACGGTCATCAACGCGCTCGCGATGATGAACGCGCTGGAGTCCATCGGCGTGCCGACGCGCGTCATGACGGCGATTTCCATCGACAAGCTCGCCGAGCCGTTCATCCAGCGCAAGGCGCTGCGCCACTTCGAGAAGGGGCGCGTCGTCATCTTCGCGGGCGGCACGGGCAACCCCTACTTCTCGACCGACTCCGCCGCCGCGCTGCGCGCGAGCGAGATCGGCGCGGAGGCGCTGCTCAAGGCGACGAAGGTGGACGGCGTCTATACCGCCGACCCGAAGAAGGACCCGAAGGCGAAGAAGTACGGTTCGCTCGACTACGAGACCGCGCTCGCCAAGCGCCTGAAGGTGATGGACTCGGCGGCGTTCGCGCTGTGCATGGACAACGGCATTCCGATCGTCGTGTTCGACTTCTTCGACGGCGACGCGCTCGAGCGCGTCGTGAAGGGCGAGAACGTCGGCACGCTCGTCAGCGGCAAGTGAACTTAACGAAAGGCAGAGAGAAAAGATGAACACGACACAGGAAGTTTTGAACGACGCGACCGCGAAGATCCAGAAGAGCTTCGAGGCGTTGAAGGCGCAGTTCGCGGGCCTGAGGACCGGCAAGGCGAATCCCGCGATGGTGGACCAGATCAAGGTCGACTACTACGGCTGCCCGACGCCGATCAAGAACCTCGGCACGATCTCGACGCCGGAGCCGCGCCAGATCAAGATCACGCCGTTCGACCCGACGGTGCTCGCCGAGATGAACAAGGCGATCCTCGCGGCGAACCTCGGCGTCACGCCGCAGAACGACGGCAAGGTGCTGCGCATCACGGTGCCGGAGCTGAACGAGGCGCGCCGCAAGGAGATCGTCAAGGTCGCGAAGACGCAGGCCGAGGCGCAGAAGGTCGCGATGCGCAACGTGCGCCGCGACGCGAACGACGCCGCGAAGAAGCTGGAGAAGGACAAGAAGATTTCCGAGGACGACCTCAAGGCCGCGCTCGACAAGATCCAGAAGGCGACCGACGACGGCATCGCCAAGATCGACGCCGAGCTGAAGGCCAAGGAAGCCGAAGTGATGGCGGTCTGACGGCCGCCGCAGGTCAACACGTTTTACGGAGGGTACAGCCATGGCAGAAGAATTGAGTCCGATCAGTGCGGCGAAGCCGCCGGTGTCCAACCCGGTTTCGACGTTGAAGCTCAAGCCCGTCATCCGCAAGCCGCTCGCGGCGGCCGCCGACGCCAAGACGGTGATTCGCCCCAGTCTGCGGAGCAGCGCCGCGCCCGGCCTGAAGCCGGCGGCGCCTGCGGCACCCGCGCCCGCACCGGCCGCACCCGCCGCACCGGCGGTCGACCACCTCAAGAACGTCACGCAGAAGCTGAAGGGCATCACCCAGGAGATTCCCGCGCAGGCGATCCTCCACAAGACCGGCATCATCGCCGACCAGGCGCTGACCGAGGCGCAGAAGCAGGCGTCGAAGTCGCGCACCGCGCGCATTTCGCTCTCGGACGCGATTGGCGTCGCGCCCGTCGCCGAGCAGAAGCCGATCAAGACGATCCGCATCAAGCGCCCCGTCGACCTGCAGAATCCGTCGCCCGGCGCCTCGACGACCGTGGCACCCGTCGCGACGCTGGCTGAGCCCGCGCCTGCGTCGGTTGAAGCGAAGCCGGCCCCGGCCGCTCCGGCCGAGCCCGCTCCGGCGGATGCGCCGACCGTTGTCGCGCAGCAGCAGATCACCCAGCGCAAGACGCTGAAGATTTCCCGTCCAGGCAGTGGCGTCAAGCCGCTCGGCCTGAAGAAGCCCGGCCTGGCGCCCGCGAAACCCGCCGAAGCCGCCAAGCCAGCCGAAGGCGAGGCGGTGGCGGACATTCCCGAAATCGCCGACATTCCCGAGATGCCGGCCGTTGCGGCGCCGGCCGCGAGCACCGACGGCAATCCGGCCGACGTGCCCGTCGCCGTCGCGATGCTCGGACTCGTGGCGCAGATTGCGGCCTGCGCGGCCATCGGCTTCCTCGGCTGGTGTCTCTACCAGGATACGCAGCTGCCGATGTTCTGCGGCGGACTCATGCCTTGAGGCGGCACCTGGCCATCTTGCGAACAACGGCTCTGGAGGTTTGCTCCGAGCCGTTGACGTTCTTGCTGACCTTGACCGCGCTCGGCTGCGCGGCCATCCTGCCGTCGTTGCACTTCCACCAGTTCGGCGAGTCGTCGCGGATGGCGCGCGACGCGGGGCTGTCGGCGCTCCTGATCGTCGGGCTCGCCTATTCCGTCTTCTGCACGGTCAAGCCCTATCGCCGTGAAATCGAATCCGGCACGCTGCAGATGGCGCTCGCCGCCTCGGTCTCGCGGCCCGGCTTTTTCCTCTCCAAGCTGGCGGGCGTTTTTCTCGCCTATCTCGTCTTCGCGGTGACGGTAACATGCGTGGCGCTGACCGCCGTCAACGGCGCGGAACTGGGCGGCGCGCTCGCCGCGAAAACGGGCGACATCGCAAAAATGTACGGTCCCTCGCTGGCGCTCGCCGTGTCGGTCCTCGTCCTGCCGCCCGTCCTGGCCGCCGCGCTCAACCGCTTCCTGCGCTTCCGTTTCGTGCCGACTGCGACATTCCTTTCGCTGGTCCTCGCGGCGGGCGCCGCCGCGTTCCGCTTCTCGCCGCACCTCGCCGCGCGCTTTCTGCCCGCCGCCGTGCTGCTGGTCTTCCCGGCGGCGGTGTTCATGGCCGCCGCCGCCGCCTTTGCCGTGCGCTGGCCGGCCAACGCGGCCACGGCGCTCATGGGCGTCCTCTTCGCCCTCCAGCTGCCGTTTCTCGGCGACTACTATCTTTCGGACGCGCTCTCGCGCGGCGGCACGGTGCCGTGGTCTTTCGTCGGCCTCGCCGCGCTCGCGACGCTGCCGCTCGTCGCCGCGTTTGCCCTCCTCGGCATCCGGCTCTTCAAGGACAGGGACTACTCATGAACGTCATTGAACTCAACGGCGTCGGCAAGACCTTCCGCGACTTCTGGCTGCGGCCGACGGTCAAGGCGGTGGACGGGCTCGACCTCGCGGTTGCGCAAGGGGAGGTGTTCGGGCTGCTCGGGCCCAACGGCAGCGGCAAGTCGACGACGATCAAGATGATCCTCGGCCTCCTCGCGCCGAGCGCGGGCACGATTTCGCTCTTCGGCCTGCCGCCGCGTGCGCGCGCCGCGCGCGCCCGACTCGGCTACCTGCCGGAGCTGAGCTACCTGCACCCGTTCCTCACCGCAAAGGAAACGCTCGGCTACTACGCGGGGCTCTGCAACCTGCCGCGCGCGGTCGCGAAGGCGCGCACCGCCGAGCTGCTGGAGATGGTGGGGCTCTCCGCCGTCGCCACGCGCCCTGTCGGCGGCTTCTCCAAGGGCATGGCGCGCCGCCTCGCGCTTGCGAGCGCGCTTATCGGCCGGCCCGAACTCCTGATCCTCGACGAGCCGACCTCCGGGCTCGATCCCGTTTCGACCAACGAGGTGAAGACGCTCGTCAAGACGCTCGCGGCGGGCGGCATGACGATCCTCCTGACCTCGCACCTGCTGGCGGACGCCGAGGACGTGTGCGACCGCTTCGCCATCGTCAACCACGGCGCCAAGGTCGCCGAAGGCAAGGTCGCCGACATGACGACGTCGCTCCAGGACTTCTTCCTCGCCAAGGTCGGCGAGGGCCGCACGTTCGAGGTCGCGCCGTTCTTGAAGGGATGAAGTCGTTTCGTGCCATCTTCCGGCTGGAGTTCCTCGCGCTCGTGCGGTCGCGCGCGCTCCTGCTCCTGACGCTTGCGGCGGTCGGCTGGATGTTCGCCTTCCCGCACCTCGTCACGTCGGACGGCACGGCCGACGGCGCGCGCGAGCTCTACGTCCACTATGCGCTCGGCGGCGCGTTCGCCCTCGTGCTCGTCTCGCTCGCGGCGACGGCGGCGGGGTCGCTCGCGAAGGACCGCGCGGCCAAGCGGCTGCAGCTGACGCAGGTGCGGCCCGTGCGCTATTCCGTCCTGGTGCTCGCCCGCGCGCTCGCGCTCGTCGCGGCGGGCGCGCTCGTTCTCGCGCTGGCCGCCGCCGTGCTGGTCCTGCGGTCGGAGCCGGGGCGGACGTGCTACCACGTGCTCGCGCCCGTGATGGAATCGCCGCGCGCCGAGGCGGAAAAGATGTTCGACTTTTATATGAACGATCCCGAGACGCCGGACGAGGTGAAGAAGGCGCCGAAGGCGACGGTCCTCCGGCTCCTGACCCAGCGCGCGTGGGACAACTACCAGACGGTCGCGGCGGGCGAGACGGTCGCATGGGCGTTCAACGCGCCGGACGTCGCCGACGGCACGCGGGCGGTGCGGCTGCGGTTCACCAACGATTTCGACACGCGCGCGGACGTGCGCGGCAGCTTCCGCTTCGGCGCGTGGACGGGCGTCGTCTCGAACATCACGCGCGCGGTCGTGATCGTGCCGTTGGAAAAGGCGGGCGACGACGCGGGGATGGGCGTGCCGGGCGAACTGGCCTTTTCCAATCAGGGCGCGAACGCGCTGATGCTGCGGCCGCGGCGCGACATCAACCTGCTCTATACGTCGGGGACGTCGGGTTTCGCGGTCAACGTGCTCTTCGCCTGGCTAGAACTGGTGGCGATGCTGGCGGTGGTCGTGGCGTTTGCGCTCTTTCTCTCCGCCGCGCTGGGGCGGAGCGTCGCGATCTTCACGACGATGGCGATGCTGCTGGTGACGGAAATGAGCCCCAGCGTGATCGAGCAGTATCCCGATTCGCTGGAAACGGACGCGAAGGACCGGATCGGGCTGGAGATCACGCGCTTCATGGAGAAGGTGACGAGTCCGTTCGGGTCGCTCGCGCCGCTGGAGCACCTGGCCAACGGCGAGTGCGTCGAGCCGGGCGAGGCCGCGCGCGCGCTGGCGGTCGACGGCGTGCTGCTGCCGCTGCTCCTCGCGCTCGCCGCCGGCGTCGTCCTTCCGCGCAAGCAGGACGGCCTCTAATCCCCGGCGGCGCAGGGGAATGGTAAACTTTCCTCTTGTGCGCGTGTGCGGATTTTGATATAGTGTTCCTAAACTTGAATAAGGTTAGTGGCTGCTGAGATGCGCGGCAAAAGTGCCGCGTGCGCGCAGAAGCCAATAAAAACAGGGGTAAGATGAAAAGAACGCGAGCAGATTTAGTTTCTGCGGGTTGTGTGTGCACACAACCGCGCTCGGCGTTCCATACCCTCTCGTCGACCCCCGTGCGGAGTCGGATCGCGCAGAATCGTCGCGATGAGTTGGCGCCGTCTTTCTATAAGGACATTTGGTCGTTTCGCAAAGCGGTGGCGGCTGGCAGCGTTGATGTATCCAAGGCATGTCATGACATGAACGAATACCAATGGAGCCTCGATCATGTCTAAATTCAACATCTTCTATTCGCCGCAGTTTGAAAAGGGACGCGAGCGTGCAAGAAAACGTGGCCTGGATGTTTCCAAGTTGGATGAGGTCGTTGCGATTCTGGCATCGGGCGAGGTGCCGCCGCCGCGATTGTCGGATCATCCGCTGAAAGGCCGGTGGATCGGTTGTCGCGAGTGCCATATTGGCGGCCCAAAAAGCGACTGGGTACTTGTCTATCAAAAGTTTGCAGAGAAACTTCTTTTGTATCTCATTAAGACAGGAACGCATAGAGAAGTCAAGGTGGGCGACTGAAATGATGACCAAGCGTTGCTACAAAATCGGGCTTAATGCGATGAATAACGTCGCAATGTCCGCGTTTTGTGCAATTTCAGGGGGGGGGGGGAGGGCAGCCTCTCAGCCTCACGCGCCGCAACTCGCCTAGCACAAAAGCGCAACACCGCGCAACTTCCGCGCGCATCGTCCCGTTCCTCAAGGCGTTTCGCGCGCCATCCCGCGCGCATTGTCCGCGCACTCATTTCCGCGCAACTTCCGCGCGCATCATACCCGCAATCCATTCCGCGCAACTTCCGCGCGCAATCGTCCCTTCGGTCGCTTCTGTCGCTTGCGTCCCTTTTCCCCAATTGCCAATGCGCCCCATGCGCCCCGATGCGCTTTGTAATCAACCCTTCATGCAGTTGACAAAAACCAAAAGAGAGAAAGGAACAGAACCATGAAAGCAATCATACAGCGGATTCGGACAGCGGCGATACTCGCCGTCCTCTTCGCCATCGGCCTCGCCTCGACCGCTTGGGCGACCACGACCAAAAACAACCCCGTCACCGGCGAAACCGAGACGTATGAAAATACGTACACCGGCACGAATGGCAGTTGGAACGAGGCGGGAAACTGGGATACGGGTTCCATTCCGTATGTTTCCGGCGGCGTGTACACTTCTGCCTTGGTTGACGGCGGCGGCACGGAAACGGTGGTAACCGGCACCAGTATCGATGGCTGGGAGATGAAGCTTGGCGTATATGGCGGCGCGAAAGTCACCATTTCGGGTCTTGCAAAGTGGACGGGCGGGAACGGCACCGATTATGCCTCGGTCGATTCCTCTTCCAAGCTTACGATAACAAGCATGGAAGCCAATAACTGGAACCACGTGGTGAATTATTATGTGGCATCTCCGGGCGGCATTACATATACATGCGCTTTCGCCCCGGCAAATGATGCGGCTACAATCCAGTATAATCTTGCCGGCAACGGCAGTGTAGTGTACGAAAGCACCGTAAATAAAGCGGGCCACCTGATCAAGGCTGCTGACGTCACGCTTTCCGGCACATCACAGGTCTCCTCGAAAACGCTCGTCTCCTTCTCCTCCACCACCAAAACCTTCACGGCCGCCGCGGATATAAAGGTCTACGACGGCTCCACGCTCAAGGAAACTGTCGGCGTCACTTCCGTCCGCTCTGCGGGAACTGCAATCGTCGATACTTCTTCCACGCTCACCACCTCCGATGCGGTCGGCTCCTGTGAAATCGTCCAGTGCACCGACGGCATTGTTCTCTATTACGTGGACGGCAATCCTTCCTCCATCGTCGCAAAGACCTACAAACCCTCCATCAACATCAACTTCGCATACGGAAACAACCCGTTGACTACGGCGGCGGATGTGGGTATTTCTGATTATTCAGTGCCTGGCACATCCTGGAATAACATGGTATCGCCTAGCGAAGCGTTCACGACGCCTCTTACCACGATATACAAGGTCGATTCAACGGGCGCGACATCGCTAATCTCTGGCGCATCCGTTGCGGTTTCAGGCACTCGCGGCTCTTATAGATACAACGATAATTCTGGTGCGACCACCTTGTATCATGGCTATATTGACGACAGGAACAACGCCACGGATACCCCGACCATCGTTGTCACCGGCATCCCATACTACGCATACAAACTCGTTGTCTATTTCTCCAACGATACCGATGCGAGGAATTTCGGCTACATCACCGTCAACGGTAGCCATTATAAGGGTGACAGTGAAAACAACACCACGGTTACCTGCGATGGGGAATCAACCGACAAATGGGGAGCTGCAAGCCATTCCGGATGGACGGAAGGCGGAAACTATCTGGTAATCCCCGATCAGGTCAACGCAGATGGCAATTTGACCATTGTAAGCCATTGCCTTTCGGGTGCGCGCGCCGGCGTCGCCGCCGTGCAGATCGTCGAAGTCCCCAAGACAGCGGAAGAGGGCGAGCTCGTCATCAACGTCTCCGGCGACACGACATATACTGTCAGCGAGGATGCAACCTACACGACGGTCTACGTAACGGGCGCGGGCACGCTCGCTTTCTCCGACGAAGGCACAATCACGACGACGACGCTCAATGTCGGTCCCGGCGCGACCGTCCCGATGGGCTCTTCCATTAGCCCCACCACCGTCACCGGCGCCGGCACGGTAGTCTACAATGGGGCGGTGCCGACAACTGGCCTTGGTTGGACAGATTCTGCCAACTGGAAGGGCAC
>JAFPYE010000012.1 GCA_017412325.1 Kiritimatiellia bacterium
GTGCGCGTCGCTGGCGGCGGCGTTGGCGCGGGCGGGCGGCGCGTCGGCGGACGGGCGGCCCGACACGCTCATCTGCGGCTCGCTCTTTCTGGCGGGCGAGGCGCTTGTGGCGCTCAACGCCTCCCCGTGGCCGATGGCGCGCCGCGACCCGTCGGAGCTGCTCGTGGCCGCACGCCGGGGAAACGCATAAAATCTCAAATCCCGGTTGACTTCCGCGCAAAAAAACCTTACAATATACCATCATCGTAAAACGGAAGCAAAAGACATGTTCGGTAAGCTCAAGGCGCTGTTCACAACAGACATCGGCATCGACCTCGGCACGGCGAATTCGCTCGTGTACGCCAAGGACCGCGGCATCGTCTTGCGCGAGCCGTCGGTGGTGGCGATCCAGGCGGGCTCGAAGCGCGTCCTTGCGGTCGGCGACGAGGCGCGGCAGATGCTGGGCCGCACGCCGGGCAACATCATCGCCATCCGCCCCATGAAGTCGGGCGTGATCGCCGACTTCGACATCACCGAGGCGATGATCGCCTACTTCATCAACAAGGTCTGCCCGCGCCGCTGGCTCCTGAAGAACGTCAAGTGGGCGCGGCCGCGCATGGTCATCGCGGTTCCCAGCGGCATCACCGAGGTCGAGAAGCGCGCGGTGCAGGACGCGGCGCAGAACGCGGGCGCAGGCAAGGTGTTTCTCGTCGAGGAGCCGATGGCGGCGGCAATCGGCGTGGGGCTGCCGGTGAGCGAGCCGGCGGGTTCGATGATCGTGGACATCGGCGGCGGCACCTGCGAAGTCGCCATCATCTCGCTCGCGGGCATCGTCCACAGCTACTCCGCGCGCCAGGCGGGCGGCGACGCGATGGACGACTGCATCCAGAACTACGTCAAGCGCGTCTACAACCTGCTGATCGGCGAGCGCATGTCGGAGTGGATCAAGATTGAGATCGGAAGCGCCTATCCGCTTGCAGAGGAAATGACGCTTGAAATCAAAGGTAGGGACATCGTAACGGGGTTGCCGAAGACAATGACGATCAACTCCGAGGAAGTCCGGGAGGCCCTAAAGGAGCCGGTGAGTCAGATTGTGGACGCTGTGAGGTCCACGCTTGACAAATGCGAACCGGAACTCGCGGCCGACCTGGTGGACCGTGGCCTGGTGCTGTCGGGCGGAAGCGCGCAGCTCCGGGGCCTCGACAAGCTTTTGGCGTCGCAGACCGGATTGCCAGTCACCTTGGCGGACGATCCGCTTTCCGCAGTTGCGGAGGGCACCGGCGTCGTGATGAACGAGCTTGACTTCCTCGCGAAGAACGAAAGCGCGTCGTAACGTCTTCGGCAGGTTCCCCCTTGTGAAAGGAACTTGCTGACGTGAAAAAAGCCACAACCGGAACAGTCGTCACCGTCGCGCTCGCGGCGGCGGTCGCGCTCGCGTTCACGTTTGTGCGCGGGACGGCGGCGGACGCGGTCTATCCGGTCGAGAAGGCGAAGGTCTCGTTCGTGCGGCAGGTCGTCGCGCGGCTGAAGGGCGCGTGGCGCGGCGCGGCGGCGGGCGCGGAGAACGTGCGGCTCCGGCGCGAGGCGGCGGCGCTCGCGATGGTCGCCGGGGACAACGAGCGGCTGGCCGCGGAGAACGCGCGCCTCCGGCGCCTGCTCGGCTACGAGTCGTTCCCCGCCGAGAAGTGGATTCCCGCCGAGGTGCTTTCCGTCGGCGGCGCGGCCACGGGCGCGCGGCAGATCTGCCGCGTCGGCAAGGGCTCGCTCGCGGGCGTGAAGGAGGGCGCGATGGTCGCGGTGCCGGACGGGCTCGTCGGCCGCGTCGCGTCCGTTTCGCTCAAGACCGCCGAGGTGCTGCTCGTCACCGACCCCGCGCTCAAGGTCGCCTGCGAAATCGAGGGCGGACGGGGCGTGCGCGGCGTCAGCGCGGGCGGCAGCGGCGACAAGATCTTTCTCAGGCATTTGACGGCTGCGGCGGACGTTCCGCCGCGGGCACGGGTCTTGACATCGGGGCGCGGCGGGCTCTTCCCGCGCGGCCTCACGGTCGGCACTTTGCTTTCAATTCCTGCAGACGCGGAGGGACGGCCTTCGCTGACGGGTGAAGTGGTGCCGGCGGTCGATTTTGCGACGCTGGAGGACGTCTTCATCCGCTGTGAAAAGTGATTTCGTCCAGATTGCCTTCGCCGGAATCGCGCTCGTCGTCGGCGGCGCGCTCGAAGAGCTGCTGCCGAAGGTCTACGGCGTCGGCGCGCCGGTCCTGCTGATGGCGGCCCTGTTCGTCGCGTACCGGCGTCCGCGCCTCGTGGCCGTCCTCTTCGCGCTGGCGGCGGGGGCGATGGAGGACGCGCTTGCCGCGCGCGCGCCCGGCCTCGGCAGCAACCTCTTGCTTTTCTTCGTCCTCGCCTGGGCGGTGAACCGGAGCCGGACGGTCCCCGTCCTGTGGGCGGCGCTCGTCTACCCGTGCTGCCAGCTGCTCTTTTTCGTCGACCGGTTTTTCGACGGGCGCGGCGGCGAGGTGTGCCTCCGGTTCCTCGTGGCGATTCCCCTCGGCGCGGTGACGGCGGTGGCGACGGGCGCGGCGCTCGTCTGGCTGGAAAGGAGGGCGGCGCTCGATGCGGATTAGGCCCGAGACGCTGCCCGTGGGCGCGCTCACGTGCGGACTGGCGGCGGCGGCGTTCGCCGTCGGCTTCCTCGTGCTGGCGTTCCGCCTCAAGGTGGTGCAGGTGGACGGGGCGGCGGACGCGACCGACGGCCTGCGCCGCCAGTCCATCCGGCGCGTGCAGACGGAAGGCGTGCGCGGCCGCATCCTCGATTGCCGGGGCCGGGTGCTGGCCGACAACCGCCCGTCCGTCTCCATCGTGCTCAACGCGGGCGTCTTCCGCCAGGCGACGTGGGACGAGACCGCCGCCGCGATCACCAACGCCCTGGCCGCCGTCGCGGACGTCGTGGGGCGGCCCTCGCCGCTCACGGAGCGCGACATCCGTCGCCACCTGCGCCAGAACCTGGCGCGGCCGCTTACCGTCTGGCGCGACGTGGACGCGGATGCGCTCGCGCGGTTCGAGGAGCAGGGCTTCCGGCTGCCGGGCCATTCGGCGGACGGCACGCGGCCCTCGGGCTTTGCGGTGGCGGAGACGTTCGAGCGCACCTATCCGAACGGCGCGCTCGCGGGGCACCTCCTCGGCTACGTCGGGCGCGACCGCGTGGAGTCGCCGGCGGGCGACGAGGGGTTCAACTTCCAGGAGATGGAGCTGCGCGGCCGCAGCGGCGTCGAGTTCTACTACGACGGCTACCTGCGCGGTGGCGCGGGCGAAAGCCGGCTGACCGTCGATGCGCGCGGCTTTGCAAGCGCGCAGGCGGAAACGGTCGTGCCCGCCCAGCAGGGGCCCGACCTGACGCTCACGATCGACACCGCGATCCAGGCGGCCTGCGAGGCCGAGCTCAAGGGGCTGAAGGGCGCCTGCGTCGTCCTCGACGCGCAGAGCGGCGCGGTGCGGGCGATGGCGAGCGCGCCGTCGTTCAACCCCGACGACTTCGTGCCCGTCCTCCGGCGCGCGCGCTACGAGGCGGTGTCGACGGATCCCGCCAAGCCGCTCCTCAACCGCGCGGTCGGCGGCTCCTACGCGCCCGGCTCCACTTTCAAGCCGGTCACCGCGCTCGCCGGGCTCGCGGCGGGCCACGCCGCCGACGAGCGGCACGACTGCTTCGGCGCGTTCAACTACGGCGGGATGACGATCCGCTGCGCGCGCAGGTGGGGCCACGGCTCGCTGGACGTGCGCGAGGCGCTGCGCGACAGCTGCAATCCCTTCTTCTGCAGTCTCGGCGTCGCGATCGGCACCAACGCGCTCGTCGCGGCGGCGCGCGCGTTCGGGCTGGGCGCGAAGACGGGGATCGACTTCCCCGTGGATTACGCGGGCGTCGTGCCGGACGCGACGTGGAAGATGGAGACGTACCATGAGAAGTGGTATCCCGGCGACGTGGCGCAGATGTCCATCGGGCAGGGTATGCTGCTCGTCACGCCCCTCCAGATGGCGCGCGTCGCGGGCGCGCTCGGCACGGGCGCGCTGGTGACGCCGCACCTGAAGGCGGACCTTCCCCCGGTGCGCACGCCGCTGCCGTTCGACGCGGGGCGGCTCGCCGTCGTGCGCGAGGGCCTGCGGATGGTCGTGGGCCGGTCGGGCACGGGCAAGCGCGGCGCGGAGGGCGTCGCGGCGGAGGTCATCGGCAAGACGGGCACGGCCGAGGTCGGCGCGCGCGGACGGCGGCGCAAGAACACGTGGTTCATCGCCTACGCGAAGGGCGACCAGTCGTCGCGCCCCGAGGCGCAGGGGACCGAGGTCGCGGTCGCGCTGGTGGTCGAGAACGGCGCCTCGGGCGGCGAGACCGCCGCGCCGAAGGTGTGCGCGATCCTGAAGGCGATTTTCAACGGTCCCGACGACGGCTCCGGTTCCCGCGAGGAGGTGGCGCATGCTCCGTAAGCTGGTCCACTTCAACTGGGTGCAGTTCGTTGCGATGGTCGCGCTCATCGCGCTCGGCACCGTCGCCATCTGGTCGGCGGGCTCGGCGCGCGAAGGCGCGGCGTTCCACGCGATGTGGGCGGTGAACCTGCGCACGGCGACGCTGGGGCTCGCGCTCTATTTCGCGATCGCGTTCACCGACTACCGCAAGTACCTGACGCTCGTCGCGCCGCCCGCCTACCTGGCCGCGCTCGTGCTGCTCGTCGCCGTGCTGGCCGTCGGCAGCGAAATCTACGGCGGCCGGCGGTGGCTGTGGTTCTTCCAGCCGAGCGAGATCGCGAAGCTGTGCGTCATCGCGTTTTTCGCGGAGCTGTTTGGTTCCGCCGAGCCGCTCTTCAAGGGGCGCACGGGCTGGCGCGGGTTCGTCGTCGCCGCGCTCGTCGTTGGCCTTCCCTGCGCGCTCATCCTCGCCGAGCCCGACCTCGGCACCGCGCTGACGCTCGTGCCGGCCGTCCTCGTGATGATGCTCGCGGCGGGCGTGTGGCGCAAGGGGCTCGCGGTCATCCTCCTCGTCGTCGCGATTCTCGGCGCGGCGCTCCTCGGCGCGGTCTACGAGGCGGAGAAGCCGGGCGTCGAGCCCGAGACGCGCGCGAAGATCGTCCGCTGCCTGCCGCTGCGGCCCCACCAGGTCAAGCGCGTCAAGACGTTCCTCTTCCCCGCGTCCGACCCGATGGGCGCGGGCTACAACCTGCGCCAGGCGATGATCTCGATCGGCTCGGGCGGCTTTGCGGGCAAGGGGCTCGGCAAGGGCGAGACGAACCACCTCAAGTACCTGCCGCCGTCGGTGTCGATGAACGACTTCATCTTCTGCGTCTGGGCCGAGGAGACGGGGTTCGTCGGCTCGCTCGCGCTCCTCGCGCTCTTCGCCGCGCTGTGCCTGTCGGGGACGTGGATCGCGTACGTCGCCGCCGACGGGCGCGGGCGGCTCCTGGCGCTGGGCGTCTCGACGCTCGTCTTCGCGCACGTCTACGTCAATATCGCGATGTCGGTGGGGCTCGTGCCGATCACGGGCCTGCCGCTGCCGTTCATTTCATCGGGCCGCACCTTCCTCCTGACGGTGATGGCGGGGCTCGGACTTACACAAAGCATAGCACTACACAGGGAGATACAGACATGAACCTATTCGGATGGCTGAAGCGCTCGAAACTGAAGCGCGAGATCATCGTCAACGTCGAGAAGCTCGAA
>JAFPYE010000084.1 GCA_017412325.1 Kiritimatiellia bacterium
CACCCAATGTTTTCAGGCACAATCACTCGCTGAAGCCCGCTTAACAGGCCCTCTCTTCCCATTCCGCTTTTGCTAACTACAGCTGTCCGCTTTTGCTTTCACCGCGACAGTCAGATTTTGCCCGGCTGGGGTCGCGAGGAGAGAACGGCCGCGAGGACGATGACGGAAAAGCCCGCCACCGACAGGAGATCCGGCATCTGCGCGAAGAAGAAGAACCCGAAAAGCGCCGTAAAGATGACGTTCGTGTAGTCGAAGACCGCAATCTCGTGCGGCGGCGCAAAGCGGTAGGCCGCCGTCACGCCGAACTGCCCCACCGCCGCCGCGCACCCGGCGCCGATCATGACGAGCAGCTGCGCCCCCGTCATCGGGTCGGGTGCGGCCGCGAAAAACGGCAGCGAGGCGAGCGTCGAAAACGCGCTGAAGAAAAGGACGATCAGCGCGCCGTTGACGCGCAGCAACCCCAGCTCGCGCACGCACGTATAGGCGATGCCCGCGCCCAGCCCGCCGCCGAGCGCGCAGACGGTCGCAAACGTCGCCTCGCCCTGAAAGCCCGGCTTCATCACGAGGAGCGCGCCCGCAAACGCCGCAACCAGGCACGCGAGCTGCCGCCGCGTGATCCGCTCACGCAGGAAGAGCCCCGTAAAGAGCACGGTGAAGAACGGCGCGGTCTTGTTCAGCGTCATCGCCTCGCCGATGTTGATGTGCGAAAGCGCGTAGAAGTTGCCGAAGATGCCAAGGCAGCCCGCGACCGACCGGCCCAGCAGCAAAAGCCACGCCTTCGGCTCCTTCGGCAGGTCGCGGCGCGGCTCGCGCGCGAAGACGGCCGCCGCGATCAGGACGGCGATCAGGTTGCGGAAAAGACTCTTCTGGAAGCAGTTGACCGGCGCGCCGAAGTCATCGCACAGCCGTACGAAAAACGCCATCGCCGCGAAGCCAAACGCACTCGCGACGATGCACAGTATCCCTTTCGTCCGATTCGACATCCCGTCACGAGGGCCGAACGGCGTTCGACCCCGCCGCTTCAGCCCATCTCGGCGAGGATGGCCCGCGCCGCGTCCGCCGGATTCGCCGCCGCGAGGATCGGCCGCCCGACGACAAGATGCGTCGCGCCGTCGCGCACTGCGTCCGCCGGCGTCGCCACGCGCTTCTGGTCGCCGACCGCCGCGCCCGCCGGCCGCACGCCGGGCGTGATGAACAACGTGCCGGCCTTCAGCGCCTTCGAGAGGGATCCCACTTCCTTCGGCGAGCAGACGAGCCCGTGCGCGCCGTTTTCGGTCGCGAACTTCGCCATCGCCAGCACCTGGTCCGCCGGGTCGCGCCCGACGATGCCGACATCCTCCAAATCGCCCCGGTCAAGCGAGGTCAGCACCGTCACCGCCAGGATCTTCGGGCCCGCCGCGCCAAACTCCGCCGCCGCGTCCGCCGCCGCGCGGATCATCGCCTTGCCGCCGACCGAATGGATCGTCATCAAGTCGACGCCCAGCTTGCCGCCCGAGCGCACCGCGCGCTCGACCGTGCGCGGGATGTCGTGGAACTTCAGGTCAAGAAACACCTTCTTGCCGAGGTCCTTCACCGCCTTGACGACGTCCGGCCCCTCCGCCGTGAAGAGCTCCAGCCCGATCTTGTAGAAGCCGACCGGCGCACCGATCTCCTTGACCTTGGCAACCGCCTCGTCCCGCGTCTGGACATCCAGCGCAACGATCAATTCCGCCATCTCAGAACTCCTTGTTCCGCCGCTCGACGTCGGCGGCATCCTGTTTCGCCTTCGCACGCTGCTCGGCTTCCTTCTGCTGCGCCTCGTCGAACTTCTTCTTCGCCTCGATGAGCCGCCGCTTCGTGTCCAGCACCGCCGCGTTGTCGGGCAGGATCGTCAGCGCCTGCTTGACGTTGACCGCCGCCTCCTTGAACTTCTGCATCTCGATCTGCACCATCGCGAGGTTGTTGTAGAACGCGGGCTGCAGGGGCGCGAGCGTGATGCACCGCGTCAGGTATTCCTCCGCGCGCGCAAAGTTCTTCGTCGTCGCGTAGTACATCGCCTCCGCGAAGTTCGAGTCCACGTCCTCGGGATGCGACTCGATGATGACGTCGGCGTAGATCTTCGCCGAGTGGAAGTCCGCGCGCGACAGCGACAGCTGGAGCCCCTCGCGCGGCGTGATGCGCTGCTGCATCTGCGTGTTGCGCTGGATCATCGAGGCGAGCATCCGCTGGTACTCGCCGTGCAGGTCCTCCAGCTTCGCCGCCATCTCCGCGTCGACGATCGCCTCCTCCGCGTGCCCTTCGAGGTCGAGCTTGTCGCCGCGATACCGGCACATCCGCGCGAGCCGCCACTGCACCGCCTCGAACGCGTCCTTGATGCCCCGATCGCTGCACGCCTTGATGCCGCCCGCCTCGTAGATCGCGAGAATCCGCTCCACGAGCGCCTTGGCCGCCGCGAGCCCCTTCTCCTGGACCGCCTTGTCCTTCCAGCCCGACGGACGCGAGACGAACCCGCCCATCGGCGGAATCGCCTTGCCGTCGCGCTTCCACAGGTCAAAGCCCATCTGCGCCGCGATGTCGTCGAGCTTCATCGGCTGGTCGCGGATCCAGGACCTCAGGCCCATCGCCACGTCGATCGAGAAGCTCATCTTGTCCTCGCTGTCCGCGCCGATGTCGCCGCGCGTGCGCAGGTATTCGCCGTACGCGCCGCCGCCGCCCATCAGCGACAGGCAGCGGATCGGCCGCCCGCGCCGCACCGACTCCATCTCCAGCGCCGTGTCGAGCTTGCCGTCCGTCACGAGGTACTTCGCGTCCTCGCACTCGTCCAGCATGCCCGCGACCGTCTCATTGACGATGTTCGCCATCTCGCGCGTCAGCTTCTTCGAGCGGCCGGGGATCAGCGTCACCAGCACCAGCACGGCGAGGCCGAACTTGACGAGGAACTTGTTGAGCGCAATCATCTTCGGGCTGTAGTTCTCCAGCCGGTCAAGCGAGTTGCCGTCGTCGTCGTCGATGAAGTGCCGCGCGTTCAGCGCGTGGTCGCGGCAGAACGCGTCATAGCCGAATACCGCGAGCGCCATCGCGAGCGTGACCGTGTTCAGCACCATGCCAAAGGCGTGGAAGTAGTCGGACGGCACCGGCACGTACGTCCAGAACCAGAGCGCCGAAATGCCGCAGCACTGCGTGAACGCCAACAGCCCGCAGACGACGAACACGACGCCCACCGAATAGCTGAGGTTCTCCTCCTCGTCCGCCGCCGGCGGGA
>JAFPYE010000013.1 GCA_017412325.1 Kiritimatiellia bacterium
ACGGCTGCATCCGCTTCTCCTACGCCTGCTCGATGGACTGCATCGAGGAGGGCATGGCCCGCTTCGCGGACTTCTGCGCCTCCCTGCGCAAGTGACCTTTTGACCTTCCGACCTTCCGACTTTCAGACCTTCCGACCTTCCGACCATGAAACAGACCCTCACCGAAAAGATCCTCGCCCGCGCCGCCGGCAAGGAATTCGTGCAGCCCGGCGAAAACGTCTGGGCCAAGATCGACGTCCTTCTCACGCACGACGTGTGCGGCCCCGGCACGATCGGCATCTTCAAGCGCGAGTTCGGCGCCGACGCCAAGGTCTTCGACCGCGAAGGCGTGGTGATCATCCCCGACCACTACATCCACACGCGCGACGAGAAGGCGCACCGCAACGTCGCGACGCTCTTCGACTTCGCCGCGGAGCAGGGCCTGCCCTACTTCTACCCGCCGTGGACGAACCGCTACCGCGGCGTCTGCCCCGTCGCGCTGCCCGAGCTCGGGCACGTGCGCCCCGGCGAGACGATCGTCGGCACCGACTCGCACACCTGCACGCACGGCGCGCTCGGCGCGTTCTCGACCGGCATCGGCAACACCGACGCCGGCTTCGTGATGGGCACCGGCAAGATGCTCGTCAAGATCCCCGAAACGATCCGGATCGTGCTCACGGGGAAGAAGCCGGACTACATCGCGGGCAAGGACGTCATCCTCCGCGTGATCGGCGACCTCGGAACCGGCGGCGCGACCTACTGCGCGCTCGAATTCACCGGCCCCGGCTGCGCCGAGCTCTCGATCGAGGACCGCATGACGATCTGCAACATGGCCGTCGAGGCCGGCGCCAAGAACGGCATCTTCGCCGCGGACGACAAGACGCTCGCCTACGTCCGCGCCCGGACGCAGAAGCCCTTCGAACCGCTCGTCGGCGACCCCGACGCTCCCGTCAAGGCCGAGTACTCCTACGACCTCTCGACGCTCGTCCCGTGCGTCGCCAGGCCGCACTGCCCGGACCGCTACGCGCCCGCCGCCGACTGCGGCGACGTGAAGCTCGACCGCGCCTACGTCGGCTCCTGCACCGGCGGCAAGATCGAGGACTTCGAGATGGCCGCGCGCGTCCTGAACGGACGCAAAGTCGCGATCGACACGTTCCTCGTCCCCGCCACGGTCGAGGTCGCCGAAGCGATCCGCACGCGCGAAATCGGCGGCAAGACGTGGGAGCGCATCTTCGCCGAAGCCGGCTGCATCCCCGTCTCCGCGCCCGGCTGCGCCGCGTGCCTCGGCGGCCCGGTGGACACCTTCGGCCGCACGCACGGGAACGAGGTCGTCATCTCGACCACGAACCGCAACTTCATCGGCCGCATGGGCAGCAAGACCGCCCCGATCTACCTCGCCTCGCCCCTTACCGTCGCCGCCTCCGCCATCACGGGCCACATCACCGATCCCCGCGAGTTCCTGTAGGAGAATCCGCCATGAGCAAGATCCGTTCCAAAGTCTACGTCGCCGGCGACAACATCGACACCGACAACATCATCCCGGCGCAGTACCTCAACCTCGTCCCGACGATCCCGGAGGAGTACGAGAAGCTCGGCTCCTACGCAATGGCGGGGCTGCCGGACGACTGCGTCCCGTTCGTCGACAAGGCCACGGGCAAGACGCCCTACGGCATCCTCGTCGCCGGCAAGAACTTCGGCTGCGGTTCGTCGCGCGAGCACGCGCCCGTCGCGCT
>JAFPYE010000085.1 GCA_017412325.1 Kiritimatiellia bacterium
ATGTCGCGCGCGCTGACGACGTCGACGCGCCGCACGCCCTTCGGCGTCTTGAGGGCGACCGGCCCCGCGACGAGCGCGACGGCGTGGCCCGCCGCGGCCGCCGCCCGCGCGACGGCAAACCCCATCTTGCCCGTCGACGGATTGGACAGAAACCGCACGGGGTCGACGAACTCCCGCGTCGGCCCCGCCGTCACCACCACCTTCAGCTTCTGCGCCATCGGCCGTCCGCCTACAGCTTGCGGCAGGTGACTTCGATGACGTTCACCTGGTTCTGGAGCTGGCTCGTGATCTGCGCGATGACGCGCGCCGTGCCGAGGATGTCGATCTTCATCCGCGAGACGGTGCCGTCCTCGGTCGGGCCGACGTTCAGCGTCTGGATGTTGTAGCCGCGCCCGGAGATGAGCCCCACGATGCGCGCGAGGACGCCGGGCTTGTTCTCGACGTAGCAGTTGAAACGGTAGATCTCTTCGTTCATGTCGCCCCTCCTCCCTCAGTCGAACACCATCTCGGTCACGCTCTTGCCGCCGGGAATCATCGGATAGACGTTCGCGCGCGGCTCGACGATCACTTCCACGACCGCCGTCCGGCGCGCGGCGACCGCCTTGCGGATCGTCGGCTCCAGCTTCGCGGGGTCGATCACGCGGTAGCCCTTCGCGCCGTGCGCCTCGGCGAGCTTCACGAAGTCCGGCAGGTAGTCGTACGTGAGCGCCGACTCGTCGATGCGCTCGATGCCCATGCGCCCCTTCGAGCCGAGGATCGAGCCCGCGTAGCGCTTGGCGTAGAAGAGCTCCTGCCACTGGCGCACCATGCCGAGGCAGCCGTTGTTGACGACGACGAAGACGACCGGCAGGCGGTGCTCGACCGCCACCACGACTTCCTCGAACGTCATCTGCGCGCCGCCGTCGCCGCAGATGGCGACGATCGTCTCGTCCGGCTGCGCGAACGCCGCGCCGATGGCGGCGGGAATGCCGAAGCCCATCGTGCCCATGCCGCCCGACGACAGGAAGTGGCGCGGCCGGCTGTGGCGGAAATACTGCGCCGCCCACATCTGCGTCTGGCCGACGTCGGTAACGACGATGGCGCGGCCCTTGGTCGCCTTGTCCACCGCCTCGACGACGGCCTGCGGCATGATGACGCCCGCGTGCAGCGGCTTGTACGCCATCGGCCTCAGCCGCTTCCACTCCGCGATGCGCTTGAGCCACGCGGGATGCGCGGCGGTCTTGACGCGGGAGGAAACGGTCGTCAGCACGTCCTTCACGTCGGCCACGATGCCGAGGTCGGCGCGGACGTTCTTGTTGATCGACGCGGGATCGCAGTCGACGTGCGCCAGCGTCGCGTTCTTGGCGTATTCGGAAATCTTCGCCGTCACGCGGTCGGAGAAGCGCACGCCGAGCGCGAGGATGAGGTCGGCCTCGTGCAGGGCCCAGTTCGCCGCGGCGCTGCCGTGCATGCCGGAGAGCCCCAGCGCGAGCTCGTCGTGCTCGTCGAACGCGCCAAGGCCCATCAGCGTCGTCGTGACGGGAATCTGCGCCCGGTGCGCGAGCGCCGCCACGTCGTCCGCCGCGCCCGACGCGATCACGCCGCCGCCCGCGTAGAGGACGGGCCGCTTCGCCTCGTTGAGGAGCTTCGCGAGGAGGTTCAGCTGGCGGATGGTCGCCGTCGACTCGGGATGGTAGGCCCTGAGCGACACGCGCTCGGGATACTTCGCCGCCGTCAGCGCCTGCTGGCAGTTCTTCGGGATGTCGATGACGACGGGGCCCGGCTTGCCGTGGGTCGCGATGTAGAACGCCTCGGCGATCGTCTCGGGGATCTCGTCCGCCGACTGGACGAGGAAGCAGTGCTTGGAGACGCCGCGCGCGATGCCGGTCGTGTCCGCCTCCTGGAAGGCGTCGGTGCCGATGAGCGAGAGGGCGACCTGGCCCGTGATGACGACGAGCGGGATGCCGTCGATGTTGGCCGTCGCGAGGCCGGTGATCGTGTTCGTCGCGCCAGGGCCCGAGGTGACGATGCAGACGCCGGGCTTGCCGGTCGCGCGCGCGTAGCCGTCGGCCATGTGCGCGCTGCCCTGCTCGTGGCGGCCGAGGACGAAGTTGAACTTCGCCTCCGGGAGGCAGTTGAAGATGTCCAGCACGGCGCCGCCGGGATAGCCGAAGAGCACCTCGACGCCCGCCTTCTCCAGCGACTCCACCAGCGCCCGCGCGCCGGTTCTCATCTGATTCTTACTCATAAGGGGAATATTATATCACAAATCAGCCGACGCCGGGGCATTGGATTCCGGCCGCGCCCCGCGTCGCGTCGAAAAAAAACGGGCGGGGAACAACGCCCCGCCCATCTTTCATCTTGCGCCTGGCTTACCAGCGCGTCTCGCGGCGCGGAGGACGATCGCCATAGCCGCCGCGTCCGCCGCGGTCGCCGAAGCCGCCGCGGCCATAGCCGCCGCGCCCGCCACGGTCGCCGTAACCGCCGCGATCCTCGCGCGGAGGCTTGGGCTGCGACTCGTTCACGCGCACCGTGCGCCCGTCGAGTTCGTGTCCGTTGAGGGCGTCGATCGCGGCCTGCGCCTGGGTGGCGTCAGGCATCGTCACGAAGCCGAATCCCTTGCTGCGACCGGTCATGCGATCAGTCACTACCCGCACAGCGGTAACTTCGCCAAAGGCCGCGAACGCCGCCTTGAGCCCCTCGTCGGTCGTCGCGTACGCGAGGTTACCAACATAGATTTCCATCTTATTTTTCTTTCCTTGTGTAACTTCGTCCAACCTCAAGAACACCCGCCCTTTTCAGCCAGACGCGCAAATTGTATCACTTTTCCGC
>JAFPYE010000086.1 GCA_017412325.1 Kiritimatiellia bacterium
GCGCCGGCAGCGTCGTGCTCGGCGACCGGCGCCAGCACCGGCCCGGGCGAATCCGCGTTGTTCATCTGGCGGGGCTAAAACGCCGCGGCCGCCTCCCGCGTGTAGTCGCGCAAGGCGCCTTTGGTGCGCGCATAGTCGTCCGCCGCGTCTCGCGTCTCGCGTCTCACGACCCGACAGTCAAGGATATTGACGACCGCGGCGCTTTTCCCTCGTTCCGCCAGCAATTCGACCAACCGCTTCGGCGCGGCGAAATTGACGCGCGCGAGCGTGGCCGCGTCGCCCGCAAAGAGCGCCGCGTTGTTGACGAGCGCAGTCGGCGGTTCGCCGCCGTTGAGCGCGCACGCATCCGCAAACAGCCGTTCCGCCGCGCCATCCTGCGTAAAGTCCGCCACGAGGTCCGCGCCCGCGTCCGCGCGGTGCGAGGTCGTGAGCACCCGTTCGCCGCGCGCGCGCAGCGTCTCGGCGATTACGCGCCCGAGCCGCACGGTGCCGCCCGTCACCAGGACTACATTTCCCACGGCTTCGGCTCCTTCGGCGCAAAGTAGATCTGGTCGCGGCAGCCGTAGACGAGGTCGGCGGCGGGCACGATCTTCGCAAATTCGGAAAGGAACGCGATGTTGCAGGCGACCTTCCCCGACGGTCCCAGGTCGATCTTCACCGTCGTGCCGTCGGCGTAGACGAGGTCGACAAAGAGCGGCAGCGTGCCCGGGTTCTTGAGCGCGACGTCCTTGAGCCGCGCGAATTTCGCCTTCAGCTCGGGATCCGCGTAGCGCAGCCGGATGCGCACGCCGTCCGTCGCGAGCGGCAGCACCTCGTCGAGCGGATAGACCTCGCGGACGGTGAAGGAGAGGTCGCCGACGTGCGGGTTCGCCTTCTGCACGTCGTCCTTGTCGTAGTTCGTGCGGTGCGCGATCTCGCCGCACGCCATCACGAGCTTGTCCACCAGCGGCTCGATCTTCGCCGGATGCGCCGCGTCGAAGCCGCCGTTGAACTGCCGCCACGCCTTCGCATAGCAGAACGCGTCCGCCTGGCCCTTGCCGTCGTCGAGCGTCAGGATCGCCCACTTCTCGCCCACCGAGCCGTCGGGCCGCGGCTTCGGCGTCTTGACCGAACAGCCCGTCAGCATCGCCACGACGCGCACGTCGAGCTTCTTGACGAGCAGCGGCTCCAGCTCCTTCTTCTCCAGCCGCTTGCGGAAGCGCGCGCGCTCCTTGCTCACCGCGCCGTCGAACGCCTTCTTGTCGCCCCACGCGACTTCGCCCTTCGCCTTCACGTGGTTGCGCGCGAGCCCCTTCAGGAGTCCGTCGTCGTCCGCCGCCTTCATCAGCAGTTCGTCGATCGGCGAGAGCGTCGGCGCGGCCTCTTCCGCCGCCGCGTCGTCCTCGTCGTCGCCGTCGGGCACGGCCTCCGGCGGCGGGGGCGCCTCGTCGCCTTCGACATCGCCCGCCGCGCCCGGCTCCGCCTCGTCCTCCTCCTCGGCCTTCTTGGCGATCGAGGCGAGCGTGAACGGCAGGAACTCGAACGCGTCCTCGCGCGAGCCCGGCTTGCGCGTGCGGACGCAGACCTGCGACGCGGACGAGATGAGCTGCGTGCAGGACTGGAGCGGATGGCCTGAGACGTAGACGCCCAGCATCTCGCGCTCGAACTTCAGCTCCTCCGCGGGCACGAACGGCGGCGCGTCCGCCAGTTCCGCGTCGCTCGCCTTCTCCTCGCCGCCCGCCATCAGGTCGAAGAAGTTGGTCTGCGCGCTCGCCTTTTCCTTCGCCTTCTGCTGCGCCTTCTTGAGCGCGTATTCGATGTTGAGGAAGAGCTTCGCGCGGTTCGGCTCAAGGGTCGAGAACGCGCCTGTGCGCGTCAGGTTTTCGAGGACGCGCTTGTTGACGGCGTTCGAGCCCGCCATCCGCAGGCAGAAGTCCATGAAGCCCGTGAAGGGCCCGTTCGCCTTGCGCTCGGCGACGATCGCCTCCGCCGCGAGCTCGCCCACGCCCTTGATGCCGCCGAGGCCATAGCGGATGCCCTTGCGGTCGGGCGTCGGCACGAAGCGCGCGCCCGACTCGTTCACGTCGGGGAGGCGCAGCTCCAGGCCGATCTCCTGCGCCTCGGCGACGAAGCCCGGCAGCTTGTCGAAGTTGCCGATTTCGGACGAGATCTGCGCGCACATGAACTCGGCGGGATAGTGCGCCTTGAGGTAGCCCGTCTGGTAGGCGACCCAGGCGTAGCAGACGGCGTGCGACTTGTTGAACGCGTAGCTCGCGAACGCCTCCCAGTCCTTCCAGATCTTCTCGATGAGCTTCGTCGCCTCCGCCTCGTCCGCCCACTTGTCGACGCGGAACGCGGGATTGGCGAGGCAGCCGGTGACGAATTTCTCCTTCAGCTCCGCCATCACGTCCATGAGCTTCTTGCCCATCGCCTTGCGGAGCTTGTCGGATTCGCCGCGCGTGAACCCGGCGAGGTCGCGCGAGAGCAACATCACCTGCTCCTGGTAGACCGTCACGCCGTAGGTGTCCTTCAGGCGGCTTTCCATCAGCGGATGGTCGTAGGTCACCGCCTGCCGCCCCTGCTTGCGGTCGACGAACGTCGGGATGTACTCCATCGGCCCCGGGCGGTAGAGGGCGTTCATGGCGACGAGGTCCGTGAGGCGCTCGGGCTGGAGCGCCATCAGCCACTTCTTCATGCCGTCCGATTCGAACTGGAAGAGCCCCGTCGTCTCGCCGCGCCCGAAGAGCTCGTACGTCTCCCGGTCGTCGTCGGGGATCTTGTCGGTGTCGAGCTCGCCGTCCGCGTTCAGGAGTTCCGGCGGCACGGGCGAGCCGCATTCCTTCAGGAGCTTGACGCACTCCTTTTCGACGGAGAGCGTCTTGAGCCCCAGGAAGTCCATCTTCAAGAGCCCCACCGGCTCGACGAAGTGGCCGTCGTATTGCGTCGTCAGGAGCTTGTCGCCCTGCGCCGCGCCGTCGCCGCCCTTCTTCTTGCCGCCGCGCTCCGGCGTCGGCATCACCGGCAGCGTCTCGACGATCGGGTCGCGCGAGATGATGACGCCGCAGGCGTGGACGCCCGGCTGGCGGATGCACCCCTCGAGCCGCGCCGCGCGCTCCATCAGCTTGTGGACGACGGGATCTTCGGAATTGAACTTCTCCTCGAGCTCGGGAACTTCCTTGCGCGCCTTCTTGAAGGTGATCTTCGGCGTGTTGGGGACGAGCCCCGCGAGCTTGTTCGTGTCGGCGAGCGGGTAGTCCATCACGCGCCCGACGTCCTTGATCGCCGACTTCGCCGCCATCTGCCCGAAGGTGACGATGTGCGCAACGTGGTCCGCGCCGTACTTGCGCGTCACGTAGTCGAGCACGCGCTCGCGCCCCGCGTCGTCGAAGTCCACGTCGATATCGGGCATCGAAATGCGGTCGGGGTTGAGGAAGCGTTCGAACAGGAGGTCGTACTTGAGCGGATCGACGTTGGTGATCCCGAGCGCGTAGGCGACCGCCGAGCCCGCCGCGCTGCCGCGCCCCGGGCCGACCCACACGCCGAGCTGCCGCGCCGAGGCGATGTAGTCGTGGACGATGAGGAAGTAGCCGGGAAAGCCCATCGTGCGGATCGTGTCGAGCTCGAACTGCACGCGCTCGCGGGTCTCCGCCGGCAGCTCCTCGCCCCAGCGCTTCTTCGCACCGGCCCAGACGAGCGCGGCGAGGTACTCCGCCTCGAACTGGATGCGGATCACCTTGTCGTAGCCGCCGAGCTTGTCGACGCGCCCTTCGGGATACATCGACTTGAGCGTGTCGAGATCGTATTTCGCGCGCGTCCCCTCCTCGGTGCCGAACGACTCGGGAATCGCGAACTTCGGCATGATCGGGTCGGAGTCGAGCTGGTAGTCCTCGATGCGGTCGGCGACCTCCAGCGTGTTGGCGAGGAGCTCGGGGTTTTCCGCGAAGAGCGCGGCCATCTCGTCCGCCGTCTTGAAGTATTCCTGGCCCGTGTAGATCAGGCGCCCCGCGTCGGACATCTTCTTGCCGGTCGACAGCGCCAGCAGCACGTCGTGCGAATCGTCGTCCGCCGCGTCGAGGAAGTGGACGTCGTTCGTCGCGATCACGCGGATGCCGAGCTTCTTGCCGAGCTCCAGCATCCCCTTCGCGACCTTCACCTGGCGCTGGTAGAGGTCGAGGAATTCGCTTTGCGCGGCGGCGGGGACGTCGGGGCCGGCCTTGACCGCCTTGTGCAGCATCACCTCGAGCGAATAGTCGTCGCCGAACAGCTCCTTGTACCACTTGGCGACCTTCTCCGCCTCCGCGACGTTGCCCGTGTCGAGCGCGTGCGGCACTTCGCCCGCGATGCACGCCGCCGAGCAGTGCAGCCCCTCGTGGTATTTCTCGAGGAGCGCGTGGTCGATGCGCGGCCGCCCGTAGAAGCCGTGGATGTGCGCCTCGGAGATGAGCCGCACGAGGTTGTGGTAGCCGACCTTGTTCTTCGCGTGGAGGCAGAGGTGGTGGCGGAACTCGTTCTTGTCGCGCGTCGTGTAGTCGCCCGTCGAGGTGACGTAGGCCTCGCAGCCGAGGATGGGCTTGATCGGCGGCAGGTCCGCGAACTGCTTCTTCTTCGAGTGGCACGTCTCGTGGAACGACTTGAGCGCGAAGAGGTTGCCGTGGTCGGTGACGGCGAGCGCGCGCATGCCGAGGCGCCGCGCGCGCTCCACGAGCGGCGCGATCGCACACTGGCCGTCCAGCAGCGAATAGGTGGTGTGCAGGTGAAGATGGACAAAATCGCTCATGGTGAGGCGAATATTATATCATAATCCACCTTCCCCCTGCTGCGCAGGTGAAGCGGACGTCGGCTTTCGTCAGCCCCATCCCGCGTGGCCGCGGGATTTAAGAGGGGCCTGTCCCCACGTTTTCCCATCCCGCGCGTCGGCGGGATTTAAGAGGGGCCTGTCCCCACGTTTTCTCATCGCGCACGCGCTCGGTCTTTGACAAGGCGACGCAAGAAGAACGCACACCACTGCGGGATCGTCAAAACTCCATTGGATAATCCGACATTGCCTTTGACGAGCTTGACGCCCCACTTGATGTCCTTGTAATGCTCGCCGTCTATCAACATGCGCATGGACTTTGCCTTTGTATTGCCGGACTTTACCTCAACAGGCACGAGGTTCTCCCCGGACCGCAGGAAGAAGTCCATCTCAAGCGTCGAATTCTCTTTTCGATAGTAAACTGGCTCCGC
>JAFPYE010000087.1 GCA_017412325.1 Kiritimatiellia bacterium
ACGCGGCGGCCTCGGCGGCGCGGCTCGCGGCGGTGTCGGCGGAGCTCCAGGGCGTCAGCCAGGCGAACGCGGACGACACGGTGCGGCGCGCGGCGCTCGCCGAGGAACTGGAGGCGACGCTCGCGAAGCGCGACGCGCTGATGGACGCGGTGGGCGCGAAGCAGGACGAACTGCGCCTGCTGGAGACGAACAGCGTCGTGGAGTCGCAGAAGCTGACCGAGCGCCGGATCGCCGCGAGCCGGATGGAGCAGGAGCTGTCGTTCGTCGGCCAGCAGCGCGAAAGCTCGACGCGGCGGCGCGAGGAATTGCAGCGCTCCATCGATGGGCGCGAGAGCGGGATCCGCGGCTACGAAGAGTCCATCAACCGGCTGACGGAAGAGAGCGGGGAGCTGCTGGACAGCTTGGAAGAGCTGAAGGCGCGCGCGGCGGACTGCCACGTGCGGATGGACGACGAGCGCACGAAGCGCGCGGACATGATGGAGCGCATCGCCGCCGCCGACCGCGAGGTGGCGACGCGGCGCGCGGGACTCGACCAGGCGCGCGACTTCCGGGGCAAGCTGGAGGTGCAGGCCGCCGAGTCGACGATGCGGCGGCAGAACATCTACGACCATCTGCAGGACGAATACGGCCTTTTCGCGGATGCGGTGCTGCGCGAGCCCGACCCCGAGTGGAAGAAGGGCGTCGTGCCGCCGCTGGCGGAGCTGGAGGGGACGGTCAACCGGCTGCAGGGCGAAATCGCCGCGCTCGGCCCCGTCAACATGGTCGCCATCGAGGAGTGCCGCGAGCTGGAGGAGCGCTACACCAAGGAGAAGGCGCAGGAAGAGGATTTGGTCGCGGCGAAGGCGCAGCTGATGGAGCTGATCGGCAACCTGAACCAGACGTCGGGCGAGATGTTCAAGACGACGTTCGAGCAGGCGAACAAGAACTTCCAGACGATGTTCACCAAGCTCTTCGGCGGCGGCGAGGCGCGGCTCGTCCTGCTGGAGGACGAGGAAGACCCGCTCGAATGCGGCATCGACATCATCGCGCGTCCGCCCGGCAAGCGGCCGCAGTCGGTGACGCTGCTCTCGGGCGGCGAGCGCACGATGACGGCGGTGGCGCTGCTCTTCTCCATCTTCATGATCAAGCCCGCGCCGTTCTGCATGCTGGACGAGCTGGACGCCGCGCTGGACGACGCGAACATCGGCCGCTTCGTGGAGCAGCTCAAGGAGTTCCTCGTGCAGTCGCAGTTCCTGATCATCACGCACAACCAGCACACCATCGCGGGCAGCGACCTCGTCTACGGCGTCAGCCAGCAGGAGAAGGGCGTCTCGCGGATTATCTCGATGCGCCTGAGCGACCTCGGCGTCAAGGCGAAGAAGTAAGGACGGCTTATGAGACAGGCGACACTCGAACGCAACACGAAGGAAACGAAGATCTCGCTTTCGCTCGACCTCGACGGCTCGGGCGAGGGCACGATCGACACCGGCATCGGGTTCTTCAACCACATGCTGGAGCTGCTGAAGAAGCACGCGCTCATCGACCTGACGGTCAAGGCGACGGGTGACCTCGACGTGGACTACCACCACACGGTGGAGGACGTGGGGCTCGTCTTCGGCAAGGCGCTCGACGCGGCGCTGGGCGACCGCAGGGGGCTGACGCGCTACGGCTTCGCGTCGATCCCGATGGACGAGGCGCTGTGCGAGACGTCGCTCGACCTCGGCGGACGCCCCTACCTCGTGATGCAGTGCGCGATGAAGCACGAGATGGTGCGCGACTTCGAGGTGAAGCTCGTCGAGGAGTTCTTCCGCGCGGTGTCGGTGGAGGCGCGCGCCAACATCCACCT
>JAFPYE010000088.1 GCA_017412325.1 Kiritimatiellia bacterium
AGCCCGATCAGCCCGCCTTCCGCCGCCTCCGGCGAGACGTGGCCGACGCACGCGCCATGCGTCGCGCCCGAAAAGCGGCCGTCCGTGATGAGCGCCACCGACTCGCCCAGCCCCGCGCCGATGATGTAGCTCGTCGGCGCCAGCATCTCCTGCATGCCGGGGCCGCCCTTCGGCCCTTCGTAGCGGATGACGACCACGTGGCCCGGCTTCACCTTCCCGCCGAGAATGCCCGCGCACGCGTCTTCCTGCGACTCGAAGCAGATGGCCTTGCCCGTAAACGTCATCATCGACGGCGCGACGCCGCCCTTCTTGACGACCGCCCCCTTCGCCGCGAGGTTGCCCCACAGGACCGCGAGCCCGCCGTCGGACGAATAGGCGTTCGGAATCGTGCGGATCACGTCGTCGTCCGTGATCTTCGCCGCCTGGATCTGCCGCCCGAGCGTCTTGCCGCTCACCGTCGGCGCGTCGAGGTGGAGGAGCTTCGCCGGCAGGCGCTTGAGGATCGCCATGATGCCGCCCGCGCGGTCGAGGTCGGCCACGTGGTAGTGGCCCGACGGCGAGAGCTTGCAGATGTAGGGCGTGCGCGCCGACAGCTCGTTCATCCGCTCCAGCGAGAAGTCGACGTCCGCCTCGCGCGCAATCGCAAGCGTGTGCAGAACGGTGTTGGTCGAGCCGCCCATCGCCATGTCGAGCGTCAGCGCATTGTCGAGCGACTCCTTCGTGATCAGCTCGCGCGGCAGCGGGCCGCCCTTCTTCGCCATCGCGACAATCCGCTTTGCGCTCGCCTTGTAGTGGTCGGCGCGGCGCGGGTCGGTCGCGAGGATCGTGCCGTTGCCGGGGAGCGCGAGGCCGAGCGCCTCGTACAGGCAGTTCATCGAATTCGCCGTAAACATGCCCGAGCAGCTGCCGCAGCCGGGGCAGCTCGTCTCCTCGATCTTCTCCAGGTCCTTTGCGGAAATCCGGCCGGCGTTCTCCGCGCCCACGCCCTCGAAGACGGTGTTGAGGTCGGAGTCCGCGCCCGTGAGCGGGTGCTTGCCCGGCGCCATCGGTCCGCCCGACGCGAAGATGGTCGGGATGTTGACGCGCAGAGCCCCCAGCAGCATGCCCGGCACGATCTTGTCGCAGTTCGGCACGCAGATGAGCGCGTCGAAGCAGTGCGCGCGCGCAATCGACTCCACCGAATCGGCGATCAGCTCGCGACTCGGCAGCGAATACTTCATGCCCGCGTGGCCCATCGCGAGGCCGTCGCAGACGGCGATGGTGTTGAACTCCATCGCGACGCCGCCCGCCTCCTCGATGCACTTCTTGAGGTACGCGCCCACCTTGTTCAGATGGCAGTGCCCCGGCACGAAGCTTTCGTAGCTGTTGCAGATGCCGATGAACGGCTTTTTCATGTCCGCGCGCTTCAGGCCTGTCGCGAACAGGAGTGAACGGTGCGGCGCGCGTTCCTTGCCCGCCTTGACTTGATCCGAGATGCTCATGCTGTCAGTTCCTTCTTCATGTTGGTGTGAACGTGTCGTCTGTCAAAAAAACCGGCGTCCGGCGCCCGCGGTCAGGGGGTCGTGTACAGCTGCGGGTAGGGAATGACCTTGCCGTCCGTCTCGGACTCCTTCAGCCGTGCATCGCCCGAGAGCGTGCGGCGCGCGCCGACCATCATCAGCGCCTTGGTGTAGCCCCCACGGTTGAGGTAGTTGTGCTGGAACACCCACAGGGCGCGCGCGTCGTCGAAGTCCTCGTCGACCAGCACGTGCAGCGTCTGGTCCTTCGGCACGCCGTTCTTCTCCAGCAGCTTCACCACCTCGTCGGGCGCGACCGGCTGGCCCTGGAAGCGGATGCCGCGCGTCGTGACGCGGACGAGCGGCCGCGACGCCTTCGACTCGAGATGCTCGACCGGCACGGCCGCGCAGCCCGTGGCCGCGAGGAGCATCATGTAGACCGCCGTGCCCGCGAGGATCGACGAAAGCGGGTTCCCCTTCCAGAGCTGGAGGCCCACCGTGAGCGCGCCCGCGACGTACGGCCACGCCGTCCGCCATTCGAGCCCCGTATACGAATAGACGATCAGCCCCGCGATGATGACGGGCGAGACGAGCGCGCCGAACCGCTCGACGGCGCGCGGCAGCGGGCGGTTCCGCCCCGCGAAGATCAGGAACGGCAGCGCGCGCAAGGCGAACGTGACCGCCCACGCGGTCGCGACGACGCTGACGAGGTAGAGGGTGTTGTCAGACGGCATGGTTTTTCACCAGTCCTTTCATCTGGTCGGTGAAGATCACGAGAAAGAGCGCGACCATCGCGAACTCGATGCCGCGCGACGGGATCGGCAGCGCCGCGCCCGCCAGCGCGCCCGCCGTCGAGCCGACGACCCAGTAGGCCGCGCAGAGCGCGTGGTTCCACAGGCAGTAGTAGCGGTTCTTGCGCGGGTCGGGAATCTTGCAGGCGACGTCGAGCGCGTAGATCTCGTCCGCGAGCGAATGGACGAGGAACCACTTCTGCAGGAGCGGCAGCCCGCGCCACCGCCCCAGCATCGAGAAGCCGTAGAACGCATAGCGGAAGTTGACCGCGAACGTCAGCACCGCGATCGAGTAGAACGGGTCGCTCGCCGCGATCGCGGGCACGATGGCGAAGCTGAGCGTCCCCGAAATCGCGCTGAACGCGAGGATCGCCGACCAGAGCGGCGCATAGGGGACGAGCGCCTTGACCGCGAGGAGCACGCCCGCCGCAAAGCCCATCGTGAGGTAGCCCATCAGGACGGGCAGCGAGTTCACGAACGCGCGGCGCGCGAGGGCACGGCGCTCAAGCGCGGCGAGTTTCGAGGATCTTGGCGACACGCTCGGCATCCGCGGGCGTATCGACGCCCACGCCCTTGTCCGCGGTCCGCACGACCGCGATCTTCGCGCCCATGTAGAGGGCGCGCAGCTGCTCCAGGTTCTCCGTCGCCTCCAGCGCGCAGCGCGGCTCGGCGATGTACCGCTTCAGGAACGCGCCGCGGTAGGCGTAGATGCCGAGGTGGCGCACGTAGAGCCCCGACGCGAGGTCCGGTTCGTGGTCGCGGTCGCACGGAATCGGGGCGCGCGAGAAGTACAGCGCGCCGTCCTCCTTGTCGAGCACCACCTTGACGACGGTCTTCGCGGCCAGGTCGGCGGCGTTGTCGATCGGCGTCACCGCCGTCGCCATGTCCCACTTCGCGTCGAGCCTGAGCTTGAGCGCCAGCTCGTCGATGAGCGCGGGGTCGATCAGCGGCTCGTCGCCCTGGATGTTCACGAGGATGTCGTCGTCCGCGAAATCGCCCGCCGCGCACGCGATGCGGTCGGTGCCGCTCGGCAGGTCCGACGGCGTCATCACCGCCTTGCCGCCGAACGCCGCGACCGCGTCCGCGATGCGCGCGTCGTCCGTCGCGACCATCACCTCGTCGAGCGACTTCGCCTTCCGGACCGCCTCGACGACCCACGCGACGAGCGGCTTGCCCGCGAGGACCGCGAGCGGCTTACCGGGGAACCGGCTCGACCCGAACCGGCTGGGGATTATTCCGTATGTCTTCATTTTCGATGAGCTCCACTTTTCTGAAAAACATGCGCCGGAGGACGTGCAGGCGGCGTTCCTGGCGTTCCAGCGACCACATCACGAACCGCCACTTCTTGTCGAACCGGTAGCCGGGCGGCAGGCCGGGCTTGAAGTCCTCGAACTTGTCGCGCAGCACCGAAATCTGCCACTCCATCGCGTGCGTGCGGTATTCGAAGCCGTCCATGAACCGCTCGGCGACCTCGCCCATCGTGACGTTGTGCTTCTTCTGGTAGACCTTGAGCGCGTGCGCGTAGCTCGTCAGGTAGAAGCTGTTGATCGCGGCCAGGTTCTCGTCGGTGTAGGAGAGGTCGGGCCAGCCGAAGCTGCCGCGCACCGAGCAGGTCGAGACCTTCTTCGGCACGACGCGCTCGTTGACGATGTCGTACTCGAACTCGTAGATCTCCTTGCCCTCGCCGTAGTGCGGCGACTCGGCCACGGGGTCGTACTTCTTCATCGCCATGTTCTGCGCCGCCGCGTCGCCCATCATCTGCGCGAGCGCGAGCACGAACTCCTTCTCCTCGATGGACGAGTCGTCGATGTTGCAGAAGTACGTCGCGGGGATCGACTCCATCGGCTCGCCCTCGAGCCGCGTGCGGATGAAGTAGTCCATCATGCCGCGCCCCGTCTTCGCGCGCCGCCGCAGGATGCGGTAGTCGCTGAGCGCGATGCCGAGCGCCTTCAGCGCCTCGACGCGCGCGAGCATGTAGCTCGAATAGCCCTTCTTCGCGCTCGTGAAGCGCTTCTCGATGAAGCTGCGCTCGATCGGGCTGCGGTTGGTCTTGTAGACGATTTCGCGCGTGCGGCCCTTGCCGATCGGCACGCCCTCGTTTTCGCCGCGTAGCTCGTAGACGTTGGCGTATTCGATGACCTCGTCCTTCGAGACGATGGCGCGGATGTTCGAGAGCAGCACCTCGTTGCGGTCGTCGATGCCGGGGTGGAAGACGGGCCGCCCGTCCACGAACGTCGCGCCCGGCAGCGCGGTGCGGCGGTCGTCGAACGCCGGCGTCGCGCCCTCGCCGACGATGGAGTAGATTTCGCCGGTGATGTGCATGTAGAGGGCTTCCGTGAACGCCTTGGACGTCTCGTCCGCCAGCTCCGGCTTCGTCAGGAGCGATTCGTAGAGGGACACGATGTCCTTCATCCGCTGGACGACCTGCGGCTCGGCGACGCGCCCGAGGGCAATCGCCTCGCTCAGCCGCTCCAGCTCGGGCACGATGCGGTCGAGCCCCACGCCGCGCCGCAGGCCGAAGAGCTCGATCTCGTGGTGGCCGCGGTACTTCGGCATGCGCGTGAACGAATACTTGTTGCCCTCGAAGACGCTCACGAGCTCCTTCAGCGCCTTGACGAACGCGTCCCTGTCCGTCTCGGCGAGCGCGGCGAACCGGCGGAAGTCGGGATAGGTGAGGAAGTGGACGCCCTTCGCCGAATGGTAGTAGGTCGTCTTCGCGGCGATGCGCTTCTTCTCGGCGGCGAGCGCGACCTTCATCTCCGCCTCCGTCCACGCGAGCGGCTTGACGCGCCATTCCTGGCCCCTCCGCCGGTAGTGCTCGATCGTGCCGTCGTTGCGGTCGCCCATCACGACGTCCGTGAGCGTGAAGCCCGCCGCCGACTGGAGCCACGCATCCATGCGGAAGAGGAGCTTGCACGGCACGTCGCGCTGCGAAATCTCGATCGTGTCCTTGATGACGTTCGCGCACAGGATGCACTTTGTCAGCACGTCGCCCGTCTTCAGCATCGGCACGTGCGAGAACTTCCAGAACCGGCCGTCCAGGAGCGGAAACGCCGCGACGGAGTGGTTGCCCGTCGTCATCGTCATCACGCAGCCCGGCACCTTGCGCGTCAGGTCGCGCTTCTCGGCCATCAGCACGCTCGGGCGCTCGTCCAGGTGGCCCTGGATGCCGACCTCGAAGATGTACGTGTCGTCGCCGACGTCCCACGCCTCGAATTCGCGCGCGCGCCCCATCGCGACCGTCTTGACGGTCGTCGGCCGCTTCTTGCCCTTCTTGCGGATCCGGCTGATGAAGGATTTTATCGCCCGCATTGACAATCCTTTCCGTGATGGTGTCCCCGTCCGCACGTGCAGCCGTGCGCGTGGTCCGCGCCGCCGCCCTTCTTTTGCTCGCGCGCAATCAAGTCCTCGGCGAGCGCGCCCGTCGCGTCCAGCCCCGCCTCGTCCGCCGCCGCCAGCAGGTTCTCGAGCGCCGGCAGGACGAACTTCCCGAACTGCGGCTGGCCGACCGACGCGAGCCGCCCATACGCGCCCAGGCACTGGACGAGCCGCTCCACCGCCGCGAACGGCAGCACGGCGGCGATTGCGTCGCCACGCCCCGACTTCTGGCCGTAGAGCGCCGCGAGCGCCCGCCGCTCGCCCTCGGTCAGCTTGACGTACGGATCGTAGAGCAGGCTCGCGAGGTCGTAGACCGCGGGTCCCCGGCGCATGCCCTGGAAATCGATGAACGACAGGCGGTCGTTCTTCCACAGCACGTTCGTCGACTGGAAGTCGCGGTGGACGAGCGCGGGCGGCTCCGCGAGCAGTTTCGCCGCGACGCCCTCCAGCTCCGCGCGCACCGCCTCCGGCAGCTCCATTCCGTAGCGC
>JAFPYE010000089.1 GCA_017412325.1 Kiritimatiellia bacterium
CGCCCCGCCGCGCCGGCCGCGAAACCCGCGGCCAAGCCCGCCGCTTCCGCCCCCGCGGCGAAGCCCGCGCCGAAGATGCCCGAGCCGCAGAAGGTCAACCTCGCGGCCGGTTCCGACTGGAAGGCGCCCGAGCTCAAGGTCGACCCGAACTACAAGGCTCCGCAGATGGCGGAGGACGACATCGCGCTCATCGCCGAGGTCGAGCGCAGCTACAAGGCGCTCATGGAGAACGTCTCGCAGGTCGTCATCGGCCAGTCCGACATCGTGACCGAGGTGCTGATGGCGGTCTTCGCGAAGGGCCACGCGCTGCTGATGGGCGTGCCGGGCCTCGCCAAGACGCTCCTCATCTCGACGCTCTCGCACGTCCTCGACCTCGGGTTCAAGCGCGTGCAGTTCACGCCGGACCTGATGCCGTCCGACATCACCGGCACGGACGTGCTCGAAGAGAACAAGAGCACCGGCGAGCGCCAGTTCCGCTTCGTCAAGGGCCCGATCTTCACGAACATGCTGCTCGCGGACGAAATCAACCGCACGCCGCCCAAGACGCAGGCGGCGCTGCTCGAGGCGATGCAGGAGCACCACATCACCGTCGGCTCGCAGACGTACGACCTGCCGAAGCCGTTCTTCGTGCTCGCCACGCAGAACCCGATCGAGCAGGAAGGCACGTATCCGCTGCCCGAGGCGCAGATGGACCGCTTCATGTTCAACATCATCGTCACCTACCCGAGCGCCGAGGACGAAAGCACGATCATCACGAACGTGACGAGCGCCCGCAAGGTGGAGCTCAAGAAGGTCATGGACGGCGAGATGGTGCTCCGCGCGCAGGACGTCGTGAAGCGCGTCCCCGTCGCGCCGCACGTGATCGACTACGCCCGCAACCTCGTCCGCGCCACGCGCCCGAAGCAGCCCGAGGCGCCGGACTACGTGCGCGAGATGGTCGGCTGGGGCGCGGGCCCGCGCGCGGGCCTCGCGCTCATCAACGCCGCGAAGGCGCGCGCCGTCATCCTGGGCCGCCACCACTGCACGACGGGCGACGTCACGGCCGTCGCGCTGCCGGTGCTCCGCCACCGCTGCATCACCACGTTCGCGGCCGAGGCCGCCGGCGTCTCCAGCGACGACATCGTGAAGATGCTGCTGCAGTCGCTCAAGCCAGGCGATTCGCTCGACATCTAGCGATGCCCGTCTCGAACCTCCCGTCCTTCATGAAGTGGCTGCCGGTCTCCACGACGGCCACGATCGGGCGCTGCGAGTTCATGTGCCGCGCGCCGATGGACGGCTTCATCACCGGCCGCCACCGCAGCGCGAAGAAGGGCGCGTCGGTCGAGTTCGCCGACTACCGGCAGTACCTGCCGGGCGACGAAATCAAGATGATCGACTGGAAGGTCTACGGCCGCAAGGACCGCTACTACGTCAAGCAGTCGATGGCGGAAACGAACGTCCGCGTGATGATCTGCCTGGACTGCTCCGGCTCGATGGACTACCGCGGCGACCTGGCGGCCGAGTTCGAGGGGCGGCGCCTCTCGAAGTTCGAGTACGCCAAGTACCTCGCGGCGGGCCTCACGTCGATGTTCATCGGCCAGCAGGACGGCGTGGGCCTCACGACGTTCGACACGCGCGTCCGCGAGTTCCTTCCGGCCAAATCCAGCAAAGGGCAGCTCTTCAACGTGCTGCGCCACCTCGACGAAGCCGAGGTCGGCGGCGAGACGGAGCTCGCGCCGATCTTCGACGAGGTGGCGGAGCGCATCCCGTCGCGCGGCGTCGTGATCGTGATCAGCGACCTGCTGGGCGACACGTCGCAGCTGCTGAAGGCGTTCCACCACATCAACTACCGCCACGACGAGCTCATCGTGCTGCACGTCATGGCCGAGGAGGAGCTGCGCTTCCCGTTCGACTCCTTCATGCACTTCAAGGACCTCGAGGGGATCACGGAGCTCGAGCTCGATCCCAAGTCGATCCGCGCCGAGTACCTCGACCGCGTCGAGGCGTTCGTGAAGATGCTCAACGACGGCTGCGCCGGCATGCACGCCGACTACGTCCCGCTTTCCACCAAGACGCCCTTCGTGAAGGGCATCACCGAATATCTCGCCCGCCGCGCCACCGGCGTCGGCTAGACCCCGCCACGGAAAACACCCCATGCTCGGACTCCGCAAGAAATGCCTCGTCACCGGCGGCGCCGGTTTCATCGGCTCCCAGCTCGCCCGCCGCCTGCTCGCGCAGGGTTGCGAGGTGACGGTCCTGGACAACCTTTTCACCGGTTCCAAGGCGAACATCTACGACCTGCTGCCCAACCCGGCCTTCACGTTCCTCGTGCACGACGTGACGCAGCCGTTCTGGGGGCAGTTCGACGAGATCTACAACCTCGCGTGCCCCGCCTCGCCCGTGCACTACCAGCACAACCCGGTCGAGACGACCAAGACCTCGCTCCTCGGCATCATGAACGCGCTCGACCTCGCGCTCAAGACGAAGGCGAAGGTCTTCCACACCTCGACCTCCGAGGTCTACGGCGACCCGGACGTGCACCCGCAGCCCGAGACCTACTGGGGCCACGTGAACACGATCGGCATCCGCAGCTGCTACGACGAGGGCAAGCGCGCCGCCGAGGCGATCTGCGCCGACTACCGCCGGCAGTACGGCGTGGACGTCCGCATGATCCGAATCTTCAACACCTACGGCCCGTACATGCACCCGCGCGACGGCCGCGTCGTGTCCAACTTCGCCATGCAGGCGCTGCAGGGCAAGGACATCACGATCTACGGCGACGGGAAGCAGTCGCGCTCGTTCCAGTACGTGGACGACCTCCTGGACGCGATCGAGCTCTACATGGCCAAGCCGCGCGCCGAGGTGGAGCGCTTCTTCGACGGCAAGGGCCTCGGTTGCCCGGTCCTCAACGTCGGCAACCCGGGCGAGTTCACGATGCTGGAGCTCGCGCAGCTCACGCTCAAGTGCCTGCCCGAATCGAAGAGCAAGCTCGTCTTCCAGCCGCTCCCGCAGGACGACCCGAAGCGCCGCCGTCCGGACATCTCGCTGGCGAAGGAATTCCTCGGCTGGTCGCCGAAGGTCCCGCTCGCCGAAGGCCTTCCGAAGACCATCGAGTACTTCAAGCGCTTCGTCTAGGGACGCCTAGCCCGTCCGCCGCCACTCGCGCCGCGCGAGTGCCTGGCGGAAATCCCTGACCGTCCGCCCCGCCGCGGATTCGAGCAGCGCCTTGGCCTCGCGCCGTGCGGCTTCCAGCCGCCCGCGCAGCGGCTGCGGGAAGAGGCTCGGTTCGGCGTCGTCCAGCAGGAGCGTGGCGGGGTGCGGGTCCCGCAGGCCGTGAGCCTCGCGGAACGCCTGCGCGAGCCGCCGGTACTGCATCAGCGAGACGTAGTGCTTGAGGAGCCACGGCGCGCGCTCGCCGATCCAGCCGCGCAGGCCGGGCTTGCGCCCGACGATCTCGCCCGCCTCCGTGCGGATCAGCGAACTGTCCACGCCGGCCTCGGCGTCCAGGAGCAGCGACCCGCAGCGGATCTTCTCCGCGACGCGCCCGCGGCCGCGGGCGGCCTGGTAGGCTTCGACGATGTCTTTGATGTCTGGCATCGGGTTGATCGACGAGCGGCAGAGCCGGCGGATCGGCGCGCCGGAGCGGCGGCGTTCGCCGGGGGCGGGCGGTGGCGCGAAGCCGCGGGCGGCCGCATCGCGGACGGCGGCGAACCAGCGGGTCCAGGCGTGTTCGCGGCGGCGGCGGAACGCCGCGCGGCGGGCCTCGGCCCGCGGCGCGAGCCACGGCGGAGGGGCGGGGCGCTCCGCGCAGGCGGCGCGGTTGCGCTCCATCGCCTCGCGGCAGATGGCCTCCTGCACGTGCTTGAACTGGTTGACGAGCGCCATGTAGCGGCGGTCGTAGCCGTGGAAGCAGGACGCGGGATCGGGATTGTCCGACAGGGCGCGAACGCCCTCGACGAACGCCTGCTTCGCGTCCGCGAGGCGCTTCTCGTCCCAGTAGCGGCCCTTGCGGCGGAAGAGGTCGTAGCGCTTCTGGAAGAAGGCGGCCGCCTC